>NZ_JBHSUM010000051.1:0-27080 GCF_042660605.1 Nitratireductor sp. GCM10026969 | reverse complement strand
GTGGCGGTGGCAGTGCCGGCGGTGGTGGCGGCGGCCTCGGGGGCGGCGGCTCCCTGGGCGGCAGCGACTACGGCAGTGTTGTCGCCAGCATGACCGACGCCGAACTCATCAGGAACAAAAAACTCTGCGGCGGAATCCTCGCCAATCCGAACGGCTGGGACTACGATCTCGTCCAGCTCTGCAAGGTGCTGCGGATGGCGAGCCGCTGATCCTGCGAACTATTCGGCTGAACGGCCCGGCCGGTCCGGGCCGTTTCTTTTTGCGCGGATGAGAAAAGCGGGCTTGCATCCCGGTCCGGCCTCGGCCTAAACCGCGCCTCATGCTTACAATCAATGATCTTTCACTGCGCGTCGCTGGACGGCTTCTCATCGAGCAGGCCTCGCTCACCCTGCCGGCGGGCACGAAGGCCGGGCTGGTAGGCCGCAACGGCACCGGCAAGACGACGCTTTTTCGCGCGATTACCGGAGAGCTTTCGCCGGAAACGGGCGCGATCAGCTATCCCAAGGGGACGCGCATCGGGCAGGTGGCGCAGGAGGCGCCCGGCACCGAGGACCCCCTGCTCGACATCGTTCTCAGGGCGGATACCGAGCGTGAACGGCTGCTGCGCGAGACGGAAACGACGAACGACGGCCACCGCATCGCCGAAATCCACAGCCGGCTCGCCGACATCGACGCGCACTCGGCAGAGGCGCGCGCGGCCGCCATCCTGTCCGGACTCGGTTTCGACGCGGAGGCGCAGAAGCGGCCCGCCTCCTCCTTTTCCGGCGGCTGGCGCATGCGCGTTGCGCTCGCGGCCGTGCTTTTCGCCGAGCCCGACCTGCTATTGCTCGACGAGCCCACGAACTATCTCGACCTCGAAGGCACGATGTGGCTGGAAAGCTATCTGGCGCGCTATCCGCACACGGTGCTGCTCATCAGCCACGATCGCGATCTCTTGAACAACGCGGTTTCCTCCATCGTGCATCTGGAAAGGCGAAAGCTCACCTTCTGGCGCGGCGGCTACGACCAGTTCGCCCGCCAATATGCGGAGAAGGCCGAGTTGCAGGAGAAGATGCGCACCAAGCAGGAGGCGCAGAAGAAGCATATGGAGGCCTTCGTCGAGCGCTTCCGCTACAAGGCGTCGAAGGCGAGGCAGGCGCAGTCCCGCCTGAAGGCGTTGGCGCGGCTGCAGCCGATCGCCGCGACGGTGAACGAAAACGTGATGCCGTTCCGCTTCCCCAATCCGGCCAAGGAAGTGGCCTCCCCCATCGTGGCGATCGAGCGTGGCGCGGTCGGCTACACGCCGGGAAAGCCGATCCTGAGGAATCTCGACCTGCGCATCGACAATGACGACCGCATCGCCCTTCTCGGCGCAAACGGCAACGGAAAGTCCACCTTCGCCAAGCTGATCGCCGGCAGGCTCGGGCTCGACACCGGCACCATGACCCTGGCGCCGGGGCTGAAGGTCTCGATTTTCGCCCAGCACCAGCTCGAAGATCTGAGGCCGGACGAGAACGCCCATCAGCACGTGCGCCGGCTGATGCCGGACGCGCCGGAGGCCAAGGTGCGGGCGCGCGTCGCGCAGTTCGGCCTGTCGACGGAGAAGATGGACACGCCCGCGCGCGATCTTTCGGGCGGCGAAAAGGCACGCCTCCTGATGGGACTTGCCGCCTTCGAGGCGCCGCATCTGTTCATCCTCGACGAGCCCACCAACCATCTCGACATCGACAGCCGCGAGGCGCTGGTGGAGGCGCTCAATTCCTATGACGGCGCCGTGATCCTCATCAGCCACGACCGCCACCTGATCGAGGCCTGCGCCGACCGGCTGTGGCTGGTCGACCGGGGCACGGTGCGCCCCTACGAAGGCGACATGGAGGACTACCGGGCACTGACGACCGGCGGCACGAGCCGGAACCGGGAAAAGCGCGAGGCCGAGAAAGCCTCGAAGGCCGAGCGCCGCCGCGAAGGGGCGAAGAAGCGCGCCGCACTGGAGCCGCTCGCCAAGGAGATCAAGGCGACGGAAGGGCTGATCGAGCGCACGCGCAAGCGCATCGAGGCGGTCGAGGCGCAGATGGCCGACCCCGGCCTCTACGAACGCGATCCCGGCAAGGTCTCCAAGCTCGCCAAAGAACGCGCCGAACTTGCCCAGTTGCTCGACCGGCAGGAGGAAAGGTGGCTCACATTGTCGGGTCAGTACGAGGAGGAGATGGCGGGATGACCCGGCTTGCGGTTCTCACGCCTTCCTCTCCCACCGCCGGTCCGGGCCCTGCTGCCAGTAGGTGACGGCGTGGCCGGCCGCCTTCATCGCCTTCCAATGGGCGCGGGCGGCCTCGAGCTGCATGGAGTCATGGCCGTCAAAGAGGAAAACGCAACGTTCATAGCCCTCTAGCGCGCCGGGCTCGGCCCCGTCGACGAAGAAGCGGATGGTCGCGCCGTTGGGATTACCGGGACCAGTGGTGAGCAGTACCGGCTGCTCGGCCGCGGTCGCCTCCCCGTCGGTGCCGTGCGGCAGGAAGCTTTCGTCGCGATAGGTCCAAAGGCGCGTATCGAGGGCGTCGCGGCGTTCCTCGCCGGATGACTGCACGGCAACCCGCCAGCCCCGCTCCAGGCTTTTTTCTAAGAGCGGGGGCAGCGCCTCCTCCAGCGTGGATTCGGTGAGATGGTAGAAAAGCGCTTCCATCATCCCTCGTAGTGGTCGGCCACCAGCCTGTCGAGGAGGCGCACGCCGTAGCCGGAGGCCCAGGACTGGTTGATCTCACTGGCCGGCGAGGCCATCGCCGTGCCGGCAATGTCGAGATGCGCCCAGGGCGTCTCCGCGACAAAGCGCTTCAGGAACTGGGCGGCGGTGATGGCGCCGGCATGGCGGCCTCCGCCGGTATTCTTCATGTCGGCGTTCTTGGTGTCGATGAGCTTGTCGTATTCCGGGCCCAGCGGCATGCGCCAGAGCCTCTCGCCAGTGGCGTTTCCGGCGGCGGCCAGCCGTTCGGCCAGCGTGTCGTCGTTGCAGAACATGCCGGCCTGGGAATTGCCCAACGCGACTAGGACGGCTCCCGTCAGCGTGGCGAGATTGACCATGAACTGCGGCTTGTGCTGCTCCTTGCAGTACCAGAGCAGGTCGCCCAGTACGAGACGCCCCTCCGCGTCGGTGTTGATGACCTCGATCGTCTGCCCGGACAGGGAGGTGACGATGTCGCCCGGACGCTGCGCGTTGCCGTCGGGCATGTTCTCCACCAGCCCGATGATGCCAATGGCGTTGGTCTTCGCCTTGCGGGCGGCGAGCGCGTGCATGAGGCCGACGACGGCCGCCGCACCGGCCATATCCCCCTTCATGTCCTCCATTCCGCCGGACGGCTTGATGGAAATGCCGCCGGTGTCAAAGACGACACCCTTGCCAATGAAGGCGACGGGGCTTTGCTTGGCTTTGCCGCCCTTCCACTGCATTACCGCCACGCGTGGCGGGCGGACCGAGCCCTGGGCCACCGCGAGCAGCGCGCCCATACCGATCTCGCGCAGCTCCTTCTCCTTCAGGATGGTGACCTCGACGCCGAGCGACTCCAGCTCCTTCGCCTTTGCGGCGAACTCCACCGGCCCCAGCACGTTGGCCGGCTCGTTGACGAGATCGCGCGCCAGAAGCGCGCCCTCGCCAACCGCGGAAAGACCGGCAAAGGCCTTTTTCGCGGCGGCAGGATCGGCGCATTGAATGGTGAATTTGGCCGGCTTCGTATCGCCCTTCTTCCCGCCATCATCGTCCTTGCGGGTCTTGTACTTGTCGAAGGTGTAGGAACGCAGCAGAAGGCCGAGGCCGATCAGGGCAGCGTCGCGCCCGGTGGCCTCGGCGCCGGCCACCTCCGCGACCACAGTCACGTCCTTGGCCTTCTTCGCGGATGCAGCGGCCACGCCGCCGATCTTCAGCCAGGCCTGTTCATCGAGTTCTGCCGTCTTGCCCGCGCCGACCACTGCGATGCGATCATAGTCGGTTCCCTGGGGTGCGAGCGCCTCGACGGTGTCGGCCAGCTTGCCTTTGAAATCGGCTGCCGCGAATGCCTTCGGGAGAATTCCAGCGGGGTCACACGCCCGAGCCGCCTCGCCCAATGCACCTCCCTCGGGCGCTAGCACGATGACGCTCCCCTTTTTCGGCGGGGAAAGCTTCGCGAAGGCGACGGTCGGTCTCTCGGTCATGGGGTTTCCTGTCTCGATGGGAATCTTCTTGCGCGGATGGCGCGATCTTGGCGTTTTTCGGGAAGATGACAAGAGGGCGGCCGCAATGCAATGGTCGCAGCATGCAACCAATTATTAACCGCGTTCCTTACCGCGCGGTTAAGCGTGTGCGCGACACACTGGCACGGGGACATTTTCCGCCGGTCCTTCCAAAGCGGAGAGACAGTGTTGTACAGCGTGGCACGCGGGTGCCCCAAGGGCCTGTGGCGATCAACGGGAAGGACGGTTTCCGCCCATGAGAGTGATGGAGTACTATATCCTGCGGCGCACCCTGGCGATTTTCGCCGCGGCGCTCGCATGGGTGCTCGTCATCGTGTGGACCACGCAGGTGCTCAACCGGCTGGATATCGTGACGAGCAACGGGCAATCCGTAGCCACCTTCTTCGCCGTGGCGGCGCTGGCGCTGCCGGCGGTGATTCCCATCATCATGCCGTTCGCCATCGGCATTGCCGTCGCCCATACCCTGGCGACCATGAATGCGGATTCCGAGCTGGTCGTCATCAACGCCGCGGGAAGTCCGCGCAGCACCATCATCCGCCCGATCCTCACGATCGCCATCATCTCGAGCATCGCCGCCTTCGCCATCAACAACACGCTGGAGCCCTTCGCGCGCCAGGCGCTGCGCCAGACGCTGGCCAGCGCCAATGCGGACCTGATCGCCACCCTGGTGCAGGAGGGAACCTTCCAGAAGGTGGATGACGGGATCTTCGTGCAGATTTCGGAACGGCGGGCCGACGGGCAGCTCGGCGGCATTTTCGTCGTGGACACGCGCGCGCCGGACATGAAGCTCATCTACCACGCCCGCCGCGGCGCCACGGTCGAGCGGGAGACGGGCAGCGTTCTCGTGCTCCAGGACGGGGAGATCCAGCGCCAGTCGGGTAGCGGCGACGTGTCGATCATCCGCTTCGAGTCGCTGCCGATGGACCTGTCGCAATTCACCAACGGCTCCGACCGGCCGACGCTCTACCCGAAGGACCAATACCTGCCTTATCTCCTCAACCCGGACCCGGAGGACAAGTTCTTCGCCGAATATCCCCAGGCCTTCCGGGCGGAACTGCACATGCGGCTGTCGGAGTGGCTTTATCCCATCGTCTTCGCCCTGATCGGCATTGCCGTGGCCGGCGACGCGCGCTCCTTCCGCGAGGCGCGGCTGCATCCTTTGGTGACGACACTCGCCATCGGGCTCGCCGTGCGGTGGGCGGGCTTCTACGCCGGCAACGAGGCGGAATCGGTGCCGTTCTTCTCCTTCATGCTCTATGCCGTGCCGATCGGCACGATCATCATCTGCATCGGCTTCATCGCCAGCAACCGCGTGATGGAGTTGCCGACGCACTGGGTGGAGCGGCTGAGCGCGCGCTTCCAACGCGACCGCGAAGCACTTGCCGGATTCGGCGCGCGCACCGCACGCCGCTTCGGCCCGAGGGGACGCGCATGATCGGACTGACCCTCGGCAGATACTTCCTGCGGCGCTATGCCGTCATCACCGCGTGGAATTTCATCGGCGTGGCGGCGCTGGTTTTCATCGTCAGCTTCACCGAGATCGCCGGCCGCGCCGCCGGCCTCGAAGGCTACTCCGCGCAATGGGCCCTGGGCCTTGCGGCGCTGCAACTGCCGATCATCATGCAGCAGGCCGTTCCCTTCATCGGTCTGATCGCGGCGATGGCCACCCTCATCAGCCTCAACCGCAAATATGAGCTGGTGATCGCCCGGGCGGCCGGCATCTCAGCCTGGCAGTTCCTGGCACCCATCGCGCTCGGGGCTTTCCTTTTCGGACTGCTTTCGGCCCTGGCTCTCAACCCCATCGCCGCCGCCGGCTTCTCCAAGGCGCAGGCTGTCGAGGCGGAGGTGCGCGGCGCCGACACGCCGGCCAACACGCAGAACGAACGCTGGATCAAGCAGCGCACTGACGCAGGCGAAACGGTGATCGGTGCCGAAAGCGCCCTCGATGGAGGGACCGAGCTGGTGCGTCCGACCTTTCTGATCATGGACGAGGAGGGACGAATCGCCCAAAGGCTCGACGCGCACCGTGCGTGGCTTCGTAACGGCTATTGGGAGCTGCGGGACGTGACGCGGCGAGAAGGAACCAGTGCGCCGGAGCAGGTCGAGACGGTGAGTGTCGCCACGAATTTACGGCCCGAGCTGGTCGGCCAGCAGCTCACGCAGCCGGAGGCGGTGTCGATCTTCGAATTGCCGAGCCGCATCGAGGTGGCCCGTTCTTTCGGTTTGCGCGCCAACGCCTTCGCCACGCACTTTCACTCACTGGTGACGCTACCCGCCCTGCTCGTGGCCATGACGCTGATTGCCGCCACAGTCTCCATGCGGTTCACCAGGATGGGGCAATCGGCGGCGGTGATTCTGGGTGGAATCGTCGCCGGCTTTCTGCTTTATGTGGTTTCGGTTCTCGTGAAGGCGTTCGGCAGCGCCGGCTTCGTCCCACCTTTCATCGCTGCATGGACACCTGTTTTGGTTGCAATGTTTTTCGGGGTCACTTTCCTGTTGTTCAAGGAGGACGGATAGTTGGGGGGAGCGGTAGACAGGGGCCGCGGAACCAACCGCTTGACGCGCCGGCTGCGCGCAAGAGCGGGCGTGGCGATCATTGCCCTGGTTGCGGCCGCTTCGGTCGCCGCCGCTCAGGTGGACGGCTTCGGCGACCGCGACCTGCCCGAGGACGCGCAGATGCTGCTTAGCGCCGATACCCTCGTTTATGACAACGACCGCAATACGATCACCGCCGTGGGCGGGGTGCAGATCGAGTATGCCGGCAACCGTCTGGTCGCCCAGCGTGTCACCTACGACCGCTCCACCTCGCGGGTGATCGCCAGCGGCAATGTCGAGATCATCGAGAGCGACGGCAACCGCATCTATGCCGACCAGATCGACGTCACCGACGATTTCAGCGATGGCTTCGTCGAGGCGCTCAGGGTGGAGACGATCGACGAGACCTATTTCGCGGCCGAATCCGCCGAGCGCGCCGGCGGCAGGGTCACCACCTTCAACCGGGGCGTCTACACCGCCTGTGAACCCTGTGAGGAGCGCCCCGACCGGCCACCGCTGTGGCAGGTCAAGGCGCGGAAGATCATCTGGGACGGCGAAGCGAAGACCATCCGGTTCGAACGCGCCCGTTTCGAGTTCTTCGGCGTGCCGCTCGCATTCCTACCCGCTTTCGAAATCGCCGACCCGACGGTGAAACGCAAGTCCGGCTTTCTCATGCCGAGCATTTTGGGCGGCAGCGAGCGCGGATACGGCGTAAAGGTGCCCTATTATCTGGCACTTTCGCCGACCTATGACCTGACGGTCGCGGTGACCCCTTATTCCAAGCAGGGCTTCCTGGGCGAAGCGGAATGGCGCCAACAGTTCAACAACGGTCGGTACAATCTCAAGATCGCCGGCATCTCGCAGCAGGAGCCGGAGGCCTGGGAAAACTGGGAAGTCGACCGGCTCCAGGAAGAGCGCGGGATGATCGGCTCGCAAGGCCATTTCGACATCAATCCGCGCTGGTCGTTCGGTTGGGACGTCCTGGTGCAGTCGGACAAGAACTTCTCCCGGACCTATGAGATCGAGGGGTTTGACCAGGCGGTGCACCGCTCCGAGGTCTACCTGACCGGCCTCGATGACCGGAACTATTTCGATCTGCACGCCTATCGCTTCCAGGTTCAGGAAGACTCGATCGGCGGCCGGCATGCGAGCCAGCCCTGGGTTTTGCCTAGCTTCGACTATTCCTACACCCCCGACGAGCCGCTGGCGGGCGGCGAACTGAACCTGGACGTGAACGCTCAAGGGCTCTACCGCGACGAAGGCATGTACAACCCCACCAAGCTTCAGGGGCTCAAAGGCGACTCGGCGCGCCTCACCGCGCAGGCCGAATGGAAGCGTTCCTTCGTGACGGACAACGGGCTGGTGCTCACACCGATCCTGCACGCGCGCGGTGACACCATCCACGCGAACCTCTCTCCCGAGGCGGTGGGGCGCATCGAGAGTTTCACCATCGACGGCGCGCAGACGCAAAGCGACATCCGCACCTCCTATTACCGCGCCATGGCCACGGCCGGGCTCGAGGCGCGGTGGCCGGTCCTGTTCTCCACGGCCAGTTCGACCCACGTGCTGGAGCCGACAGGGCAGATCTTCGTGCGTCCGGACGAGCCCTATCACGACAAGCTGGGCATTCCGAACGAAGACGCCCAGTCGATGGTGTTCGACGCGAGCACGCTGTTCGAGCGCGACAAGTTTTCCGGCTACGACCGCATCGAAGGTGGGACGCGCGCCAATCTCGGCATCCGCTATTCAGGCCGCTTCGGCGACGGCTGGACGGCGCACGGCCTGTTTGGCCAGTCCTATCATCTGGGCGGCGTGAACTCCTATGCCTCTGCGGACCTGGTGAACGCAGGCGCCTACTCCGGACTCGAGACCGACATTTCGGATTTCGTCGGCCTCGTCGGGATCACGACGCCAGGCGGCCTCTCGCTCTCGGCAGGCGGGCGCTTCGACGAGGAGACCTTCGCGTTGCGCCGTACCGACCTGCGCGCCGGAGCGACTGTCGGACCGGTCACCGCCAATGTGCAGTATGCCTTCATCGAGGCGCAGCCGCTTTACGGTTTCGATGAAGACCGCCGCGAGGTGAGCGGGGGAACGTCCGTGCGTCTACACGAGAACTGGCGCGCCTTCGCCTCGGGAACCTATGACCTGGAAAAACAGATCATGGTGAAAAACTCGTTCGGCTTTGCCTATGACGACGAGTGCTTTATCTATACAATGCGGTTCAGCCAGGAGCGCGACCGTAACAACGGGGAACAGGAATTCAGCTTCGGCTTCAACATCTCCCTGCGCACTCTGGGCGAGTTCGGCACGGCGTCCGGCGCTTTCGGGCGAACCAATTAGCCGATAACGTCATGGTTTTGCCCAGCATGGCGGCTAAGGGAGAAGAAATCGGAGCTTTGTAGTCGGTTAGATATGAACAACCAGGTCAGAACAATGCGACGGACAAGGATCCGCCTGTCTGCCGCCTTCATCGTCGGGGCAGCCGCTCTCTTCAGCGCTACAGCGGTGCCGACCACGCCCGCCGCGGCGACGGAAGTCCGCTGGGTGGTCAACAACCAGGCAGTGACGAGCTACGACATCGAGCGCCGGGCCGCGCTTTTGCGGCTGATGCGACGCGGCGGCAACGTCAATGAGCTTGCAGCCGAGGAGATGGTCGAGCAGACCCTGCGGCAGCAAGAGATGGCGCGGCTCAACGTTCCCGTGACCGACGAAATGGTCGACAACGCCTACAACAACTTTGCCTCATCGAATAACATGACTGTAGCGCAGCTCGACCAGATCCTTGCCGAATCAGGGGTTACCAAGCAGCACTTCAAGGACTTCATCCGCACCCAGATCGGCTGGGGCCAGGTGGTGCGGGCTCGGCAACGCTCCTCGGATTCCCTGACGGAACAGGATGTCGTGCAGCGCATGCTGCAGCAGGGCGGCCAAAAACCGACCGCCATGGAATATAGGCTGCAGCGAGTGATCTTCGTCATCCCTTCCAGCCAGCGGTCGGCCCTTCTTGCCAAACGCAAACGCGAAGCGCAGTCCATGCGCGACCGCTTTCAGGGCTGCGATAACACGGTGGAGTTCGCCAAGGGTCTGGTCGACGTAACGGTGCGGGACATGGGCCGGGTGCTCGGGCCGGAACTGCCGGCGGAGTGGAAGGACCAGGTCGCCAATACCAGTCCTGGCAATGCCACGCCGGTGCGCGAAACGGAGCACGGCGTGGAATTCATCGGCGTGTGCAGTGCCCGTCAGGTCTCCGACGACCATGTCGCCAAGCTCGTTTTCGAGGATCAGGAAACGGGCGACGAGACGATGGAGCAGCTCTCGGAGCAGATCATGACGGAGCTGCGGGAGCGCTCGCGCATCATCAAGCGCTGAGCGCGCCGGTAAAGCCCTGGTGAGCGGACCGCCCCCCCATCCACTGGCAGTCACCATCGGCGAGCCCGCCGGGATCGGCCCGGAGATTCTGATTGCCGTGTGGCAAAGCCGTTCCGAGACACTGCCGGCCTTTTACGTGCTGGGCGACGCCGCACTCATCGCCGCGCGCGCGCGGCGGTTGAAGATCGACGTTCCGATCGCCGAAACGACGCCCGAAGAAGCCGCCGCGCATTTCGGGTCGGCCCTGCCGGTGGTAGCGCTGGAAAACCGGCTGGAGGATGCGCCGGGAAATCCCTCCGGCGTCAATGCAGCCGGTGTGATCGAGGCGATCACGCGCGGCGTGGAGGACGTGCTCGGCGGGCGCGCGGCGGGTCTCGTCACCTGCCCTATCGCCAAGAAACCGCTTTACGACGCCGGCTTCCGGTTTCCGGGACATACAGAGTTCCTCGGGCATCTCGCGGAGAAGGCGACCGGCGTGCCGGCAACGCCCATCATGATGCTGGCCGGTCCCGAACTGCGCACCGTGCCCGTCACCGTGCACCAGCCATTGAAGGAGGTGGCGGCAAGCCTGACCCGGGAGATGGTGGAACGGGCCGGCGAAATCGTCGGGCGGGATCTGGCGGAGCGCTTTGCCATCCCCTCTCCCCGGCTCGCGGTGGCCGGTCTCAACCCGCATGCCGGCGAGGGCGGCGCGATGGGCAGCGAGGACGCCGACATCATTGCCCCGGCCATCGCCGCACTGCGCGAAAAGGGCTTCGACGCCTTCGGGCCCCTCCCAGCCGACACGATGTTCCATGCGGCCGCGCGAAGAAAATACGACGTTGCCCTGTGCATGTATCACGACCAGGCGCTCATCCCGGTCAAGACGCTGGCCTTCGACGAAACGGTGAACGTCACGCTCGGCCTGCCCTTCATCCGCACCTCCCCCGACCACGGCACCGCCTTCGACATCGCGGGTAAGGGGCTTGCCCGGCCCGACAGCCTGGTGGCCGCCATCGGGCTTGCGCGGCAGCTGGCGGACAACGCCGCGCGAAACAGCCGATGAGCATGGGTGGCCTGCCGCCGCTGCGCGAGGTGATTCAGCGGCACGGTCTCTTCGCCAAGAAGGCGCTGGGCCAGAATTTCCTCCTCGACCTCAATCTGACCCGCAGGATCGCGCGCGTCGCCGCACCTCTCGAGCACGCAACTATCATCGAGGTGGGGCCGGGTCCGGGCGGGCTGACGCGCGCGCTGCTCAGCGAGGGCGCGGCAAGGGTCGTGGCGGTCGAGCGAGATGAGCGCTGCATCGCGGCTCTCGAGGAAATCGCGGCGCACTACCCGGGGCGGCTGGAAATCGTGGCCGACGACGCGCTGGCGGTGGATTTCGCCCGCCTGGCCGCGGGAGCCGGGCCGGTGAAGCTGGTTGCCAACCTGCCCTACAATATCGGCACGGAGTTGCTTATCCGCTGGCTGACGCCGGAACGCTGGCCGCCCTTCTACCAATCGATGTCTTTGATGTTCCAGCGCGAGGTCGCCGAGCGCATCGTCGCGCCGCCCGGCAGCCGACATTATGGCCGGCTCGGCGTGCTTGCCGGCTGGCGAACGGATGCGCGCATCGCCTTCGACGTCTCACCGGAGGCTTTCACTCCCCCGCCGAAGGTCACCTCCTCCGTCGTCGAGATCGTGCCGAAAAAGGCACCCCTGCCGGTCGAGGCGGGGAAGCTGGCACGGGTGACGGAAGCCGCCTTCGGCCAGCGGCGCAAGATGCTGCGCCAGAGCCTGAAGCGCCTCGGCGGCGAGGCGCTCCTGGCCGCGACCGGGATCGACGGGACGCGGCGGGCGGAGACACTGAGCGTCGAAGAATTCGTGACGCTGGCGAATGCACTTTGAGGGCAGGTGAAGGTCCGGGCTGGTCAGCGCCCTATTTGCTCTGCTGAATGCCGCGCCTCGACGCGGTTGACCGGCTATCCGGCCCCGCACGGGCCGTTTCTCACTCCGGCTTTTCCTCCAGCAGGCCGGCGACGAAGTCGAACAGCCCCGGCCGCCGGTCGCGGCGCAGGCGCTCCGCGGTGACGATTGCCTGAACGGCCTTGAAGGCGCGCGTCAGGTCGTCGTTGACGATGACGTAGTCGTAGTCGCGCCATTGCTCGATTTCTTGGCGGGCGTTCTTGAGGCGCGTTTCAATGACGTTGTCGGGATCCTCGGCGCGCCGTTTCAGCCGCGCCAGAAGCTCGCGGATCGTCGGCGGCAGGACGAAGACGGACACGATATCGCCGCGCATCTTCTCGCGCAGCTGTGCGGCGCCCTGCCAGTCGATATCGAACAGCATGTCGCGACCGGCAGCGATCGCCTCCTCCACCGGCTTGCGCGGTGTGCCGTAGAGGTTTCCGTGCACCTCGGCCCATTCGAGAAGTTCATCGCTGTCGCGCAGCATCTCGAATTCACGCTGGGTCTTGAAGTGGTAGTGCACGCCTTCGATCTCGCTGGCCCTGCGCGGCCGCGTGGTCACGCTGACCGACAGGGCAAATTCCTTGTCCTTCTCGAGAAGATTGCGCGCGATCGTCGACTTGCCGGCGCCGGAAGGCGAGGACAGGACGAGCATGATGCCCCTGCGGCGAATGCCGGCGGAGGGAAGATCCGGTTCCACGGTCGCTACTCCAAATTCTGCACCTGCTCCCGGAACTGATCGATGACCACCTTCAGTTCGAGGCCGATCGCCGTCACCGAAGCGGCATTCGACTTGGAGCACAGCGTATTCGATTCGCGGTTAAATTCCTGCGCAATGAAATCGAGCCTGCGCCCCACTGGCCCGTCCGCGGCAAGCAGCGCACGGGCGGATGCGATATGGGTCTTCAACCGGTCGAGCTCCTCGCGGATATCCGCCTTGGTGGCGAGAAAAGCAGCCTCCTGATGAAGCCGGTGCTCATCGAGCGCCGGGGCGGCGTCCATCAACAGCTGCACCTGCTCCTCGAGGCGGGCGCGAATGGCTGCCGGCTCGCGCGCGGGATCGTCTTCGGCTTTCCGGACGAGGTCCTCGATCGCGCTCAGCTGGCCTTCCAGAACGGCCGCCAGGGAGGCGCCCTCCTCGGCTCGGGCCATGGCAAGGTCCTCCAGCGCCGCATCCAGCGCCTTGAGCGCCAAGGCGTCGAGCCGGGCGCTCACCGTCTCGTCGGCGCTCGCGTCAGGCAGTTCCATGACGCCACGCAAGGCGAGCAGTCCGTCGGCCGTGGCGGGTGCCGTGCCGTAATCCCTGCACAGGCGGTCGGCCAAAGCCGCGACCTCGGCCAGGAAGGCCTCGTCGACAACAGGCCGGCACAACGCCTCACCGCGGCTGAGCGAAAGATTGGCATGAATGCTGCCGCGGGAAAAGGACTTCGCGATGTACGTTCGCGCCGGCTGTTCCAGCCGTTCGAGGCCATGGGGAAGGCGCAGGCGCGCTTCGAGACCGCGGCCATTGACGGATTTCAGCTCCCAGGTGACCGCCGCGATTTCGTCTTCGAGCACGGCTCGGGCGAACCCCGTCATGCTTTGTCGCTTCATGCTTTTCCTGCCGCCTTTCCAGCGGCACCCCGCGCCCAGAGCAGAGTGCGCTCACATTCGTTCGCTTGGCTGCTCTATCTGTTTATTTTCGCTGCATTTGTGCCACGCCAAGTGATTCCACTTGGCTGCAAAATGCTCTAGAACAAGTTCACCGTCTCACGGAAACGGTGAACTGATCCAACCATATGATCCATACAACTCCGGACGGAAGACCGGCTTCCACTTTTCCTGGAATTGCTCTCTAGTCAGAGGCGTTCTGCCCGTCGCCCGCGTTCCCGGCCGGCTCCTTCTCTTCGGCCTCTGCAGTTCTCTGTCGCTCGATGTCGCGCCAGCGGGCAACGTTCTCGTTATGCTCCTCAAGCGTCTCGGCGAAGACATGCCCACCCGTGCCATCGGCAACGAAATATAGCTCATCGGTAACCGACGGATTGGCGACCGCTTCCAGTGCCGCGCGCCCGGGATTGGCAATCGGCGTGGGCGGCAACCCGTCGATCAGATAGGTGTTGTAGGGCGTTTCCTTCTCCAGGTCGGAGCGGTAGATGGGCCGGTCGGCCGGTTTTCCCTTGCCGCCGAAAAGCCCGTAGACGATCGTCGGGTCCGACTGGAGCCGCATGCCGCGCTCGAGCCGGTTGAGAAAGACGGCAGCCACGCGCGGACGCTCGTCCGCAATGCCGGTCTCTTTCTCGACAATCGAGGCAAGCGTCACGAATTCCTGGATATCGTCAATCGGAAGGCCTTCCGCGCGGCGCTCCCAGATGCTCTTCACCAGTTCTTCCTGATGGGCGCGAAGCTTTTCGATCACTTCCTTGCGCGAGAGGCCGCGGGTGAAACGAAGCGTATCGGCGGCGAGGCTGCCTTCCGGTGGCAACTCCTCGGGCAATTCGCCGGAAAGTTCTTCCGTATTCGCCACCCGCTCGAACACCTGTTCGACCGTAAGCCCTTCGGGAAGCGTCAGCGAGTAAAGGACGGACTTGCCGCTCTCGAGAAGCTTCATGATCTCGTGCATGGATGCGCCGGCCTTGATCTCGTACTCACCCGCCTTGAGGTTGCTGTCCGCATCGTAGGCGCGAACGCCGAGCAGGAAGATGCGCGCGTCGCTGATGAGGCCCCGCCTCTCGAGCATATCGGCGATCTCGCGCACGCCCGTATTGGGGCGAATCATGACTGTCTCGGTGGTGGTCGACGGCCCCCGGCCATCAAACTCGCGCTTGCCGAAATAAAATGCCGCGCCGGCGACGACCACCAGGAAAACGACGCAGGACAGGACGAAGTTCATGAACACGACGAACTGGTTGCGCGAGCCCCGGGAGCGCCTGGGCGGCGGGGGTGTGCCCTTCTGAGGCCGGAGCACCTCGTGCGATGATTTGGCGGCAATCGGCCGTTTCGGACCTTCGCCGTTCCTCTCGCCCAAGTTATCCGAATTTCCGCTCATCGCGTTCAAACGGCTCCCTTCCGTCAGACGGAATCACCAATAGAGTGATACACAATGCGTCAAATTTCTGGCCACGAGGCTCGGCGACGCGCGCCGTCAAGCCTCGAAACGCCGGAAGACCAACGAAGCGTTGGTTCCTCCGAAGCCGAAGGAGTTCGACAGGGCAACGTCGACGGACCGCTCGCGCGGCTGGTTGGGAACGAGGTCGATCGCCGTTTCCGCTTCGGGATTGTCCAGGTTGATCGTCGGCGGAACCATGTTGTCGCGGATGGCCAGGATCGAGAAGATCGCCTCGGCCGCCCCCGCCGCGCCAAGGAGATGACCGATCGAGGACTTGGTCGACGACATGGAGATCTTCCCGGCCGCATCGCCGACCAGGCGCTCGACGGCGCCCAACTCGATCGTGTCGGCCATGGTGGAGGTGCCGTGGGCGTTGATGTAGTCGATGTCGTCCGGCGTCAATCCCGCCCGCTTGATCGCCGCCTTCATGCAGCGATAGGCGCCGTCGCCGTCCTCGGACGGCGCGGTAATGTGATAGGCGTCGCCCGACAGGCCGTAGCCGGCGATCTCGGCATAGATCTTCGCACCACGCGCCCTGGCGTGCTCGAGCTCTTCCAGAACCACGACCCCGGCCCCCTCGCCCATGACGAAACCGTCGCGGTCGCGGTCATAGGGACGGGACGCCTTCTCGGGCGTGTCGTTATAATTGGTGGACAACGCCTTGCAGGCGGAGAATCCGGCCATCGAAAGGCGGGTAACCGGCGATTCCGTCCCGCCGGCCAGCATGACGTCGGCATCGCCCAGCATGATCAGGCGCGCCGCGTCGCCGATGGCGTGCGCGCCGGTCGAGCAGGCCGTGACCACGGCGTGATTCGGCCCCTTCAGCCCGTGGCGGATCGATACCTGGCCCGAGACCAGATTGATGATGTTGCCGGGGATGAAAAACGGGCTGATGCGCCGCGGACCGCGCTCGCGCAGAAGCAGCGCGTTCTCGGCAATACCCTCGATGCCGCCGATCCCCGATCCGATCAGCACGCCGGTGGCGTTGCGGTCGTCATCGTTCTGCGGCTGCCACCCCGAATCGGCCAAGGCCTGGTCGGCGGCGGCAATGCCGTAGGTGATGAACTCACCGACCTTGCGCTGCTCGCGCGGCTCGAGGAAGGCGTCCGGATCGAACGCCCCCTCGCCCTCACGCGGGATGATGTTGGCGATCTTGCACGGCAGGTCGTCGACCTCGAACTGGTCGATGCGCCTAGCCGCGCTTCTGCCAGACAGCAGGCTCTTCCAACCGTGCTCGACTCCCACACCGAACGGCGAGAGGAGTCCCATACCCGTGACGACGACGCGTCTCATCTTATGGATTATCTCGCCATTGACGCTGCTTCATCCCGCATTTTGCGGGCCTCAGGCCGTTGCCTTCTCGATATACTTGATCGCGTCGCCGACGGTCAGGATCGTTTCCGCGGCATCGTCGGGAATCTCGACCCCGAACTCTTCCTCGAAGGCCATCACCAGTTCGACGGTGTCGAGGCTGTCCGCGCCGAGATCATCGATGAAGCTGGCCTGTTCGGTAACCTTGTCGGCATCGACGCCAAGGTGCTCGACGACGATTTTCTTGACGCGTTCTGCAGTATCGCTCATGTGGGAACCCTCGACTTCATGAATTTGCGGTCTTCGTTAGCGGCAGGATAGCCGCTAATCAAGCTGAAAAGATGCCTCTATCAACGGCATTGTCATCTCGACCCGCGCGAATATCACGGATCGGCGTGCCACGGAACACCGGCGGGGCGCCTTGCTCTCCAGGAACTTCAGATCATTACCATGCCGCCGTTCACGTGGATCGTCTGGCCCGTCACATAAGCCGCCTCGTCGGAAGCGAGATAGAGAACGGCCGAGGCGACCTCGTCGCCCGTGCCCATGCGCTTCATGGGGATGACCCCCATGATCGAATCGCGCTGCTTCTCGTTCAGTTTTCCGGTCATGGCTGTTTCGATGAAGCCCGGCGCCACGCAATTGACGGTGACGTTGCGGGTGGCGATCTCCTGGGCGAGCGACTTGGAAAAGCCGATCAGCCCGGCTTTCGAGGCACAGTAGTTGGCCTGGCCGGGATTGCCGGTGACGCCGACGACCGAGGAAATGTTGACGATGCGGCCGAAACGGCGGCGCATCATGGGATGGGTGAGTTCCCGGGTCAGGCGGAAGACGGAACCGAGATTGACCTCCAGCACGGAATCCCAGTCCTCGTCGCTCATGCGCACGAACAGGCCGTCTCGCGTGATGCCGGCATTGTTGACGAGGATTTCCACGCCCTCGAGCTCTGATTCGGCTTTTTGGGCCAACGCCTTGACTTCGCTGCGGTCGGACAGGTCGGCGGGAAATATCTTCGTGCGCTCGCCAAGTTCTCCGGCCAGCGCCTCCAGCTTTTCTACGCGCGTGCCGTGGAGGCCGACTGTGGCGCCCCGGGCGTGCAGCGCGCGGGCGATGGCCTCGCCGATGCCGCCCGATGCACCCGTTATCAGTGCCTTGCGGCCGGTGAGATCAAACATGGCCTGTTCCTTCCTCGAACATATTCCTCAGCCGAGCACCTTCATCGCCGCTTCGACATCGGCGGGCGTGTTGACGGTGACGGGCTTTATCTCACGGTTGATCCGGCGGGCAAGACCGCTCAGCACCTTGCCTGAACCGATTTCGAAGAGCGTGTCGACACCGTTCTCGCCGAGCCAATCGACGGTTTCGCGCCAGCGCACCCGCGCCGTCACCTGCTCTACCAGGCTGGCGGCGATCTCTTCCGGATCTGACAGCGGCGTGGCACTGACATTCGCCACGACCGGCACGGCGGGTGGGTTCGCCTTCACCTCGGCCAGCGCCTCGCGCATCCGCTCGGCTGCCGGCGCCATGAGCGCGGAGTGGAAGGGGGCGGAGACCGGCAGCATGATGGCGCGTTTGGCGCCCTTCTCACCGGCCAGCCGGGCCGCTTCCTCGACCGCCGGCCTGGCACCGGAGATCACGAGTTGCCCCCCGCCATTGTCATTGGCGATCTGGCACACGGAGCCGCGCCCCGCCTTGGCGCAGATGGCTTCTACATCCGACGGCTCCAGCCCGATGATGGCGGCCATAGCGCCCTCGCCGACGGGGACGGCCGCCTGCATGGCGTTGCCGCGGATGCGCAGCAGGCGCGCGGTGTCGGCGAGGCTGAAGGTGCCGGCGGCGCACAGCGCGGAATATTCGCCCAGAGAATGCCCGGCGACATAGGCCACCTTGTCGCGAATCGACAGACCGCCTTTCGCCATCACGCCGAGAGCGGCCATGGAGACAGCCATCAGCGCGGGCTGCGCATTGGCGGTCAGCGTCAGCTCGTCCTCGGGCCCTTCCCACATGATCCTGGACAGTCTTTGATTGAGCTCTTCGTCCACCTCCTCGAAGACGTCGCGCGCCTCGCCGAAGGCCTCGGCCAGTTCACGCCCCATGCCGACGGCCTGGCTGCCCTGGCCGGGAAAAGTGAAAGCGATGCCCATCGCAGGCTACTCCCAAAGCTCATCCATTCGGGTCGCAGGTGGTGGCCCAACATGCCCCCGCCGTCAAGCCTCTTGAGATTTCGCGCGCGATACGCGTTATCCCCGATGGAAACCGCCAGGGCCGCTCGCTTGGAGCCTGATGCGTATCATCGGTTTCGCCGGTCATGCCGTATCGCCACGCAGGTGCCGGCGGAGCACCTCGCCACCAAACGCTCCAACTTGCCCGCGCAGCCAAGCCGTATCCTACAAGTAATTGACTTCAAATTCCTTTTCCCCTCTCCTGTCAGGAGAAGTCAGGCGTCTTTGCGCGCCCGGTATGGCATCCTGGCGGCAAGTGGCCTATATGAAACCGGCTTCGTCATCCGACGCTTTCCTTGGCGGTTTGCCTGGCGTCCTTTCGCACACCATTTCAGCCTCTTGTTGGTCTCCATGCAGCACGCGATTTCCATCTCAGAGCTTTCCAAGGTCTATGATTCGGGGTTTACCGCCCTGCACGGGATCGATCTCGACATCCGCAACGGCGAGATCCTGGCGCTTCTCGGCCCGAACGGCGCCGGCAAGACGACGCTCATTTCCATCATCTGCGGCCTCGTGAACCCGACCACCGGCACGGTCACGGTGCGCGGCCACGACATCATCGAGGATTTCCGCGCGGCGCGGCAACTGATCGGCCTCGTGCCGCAGGAACTGCACACGGAAACCTTCGAGACGGTCTGGGACACGGTGAGCTACAGCCGCGGCCTGTTTGGCAAGAAGCCGAATCCGCAGCTGGTCGAGCAGATCCTGAGAGACCTTTCCCTCTGGGACAAGAAGGACAACAAGATCCTCGAGCTTTCCGGCGGCATGAAGCGGCGCGTCATGATCGCCAAGGCACTGGCGCACGAGCCGCAGATCCTGTTCCTCGACGAGCCGACGGCCGGCGTCGACGTGGAGTTGCGCAAGGACATGTGGCAGTTGGTGCGCCGGCTGCGGGAATCGGGCGTCACGATCATCCTCACCACCCATTATATCGAAGAGGCCGAAGAGATCGCCGACCGCGTGGGCGTGATCAACAAGGGCCGGCTCGTCGTCGTCGACGAGAAGAGCGAACTGATGCGCAAGCTCGGCAAGAAGCAGCTGACGCTCGAATTGAACGAGGCCATGCCGACGCTGCCGGAGACGCTCGGGCGCTACGACATCGAACTCGACGGTGGCGGCCGGCAGCTCGTCTACCGTTACGACACCCAGGCGGAGCGGACGGGGATCGCCTCCCTGCTCGCCGACCTCAACAGGGCCGGCGTCACGGTCAAGGATCTCAACACCCGACAAAGCTCGCTGGAAGACATTTTCGTCAGTCTCGTGGAGGAAGCACGGTGAATTTCGAGGCCGTCAAAGCCATTTACGCATTCGAGATGGCGCGTATGCGGCGCACAATGCTGCAAAGCGTGGTTTCGCCCGTGCTTTCCACCTCGCTCTATTTCGTCGTCTTCGGCGCGGCCATCGGCTCGCGCATCGAGGAGGTCAACGGTGTCCCGTACGGCTCGTTCATCGTGCCGGGACTGATGATGCTCACGCTCCTGCAGAACTCGATCTCCAATGCCTCCTTCGGCATCTATTTCCCGAAATTCATCGGCACCATCTACGAGGTTCTGTCAGCCCCCGTCTCCTTCGTGGAGATCCTGCTCGGCTATGTGGGTGCGGCGGCGACGAAGTCGATCATCCTCGGCGCCATCATCCTGGCCACGGCGCATCTCTTCGTGCCGATCGAGATCAAACATCCCTTCTGGATGCTCTTCTTCCTGGTGCTGACCGCCGTCACCTTCAGCCTGTTCGGCTTCATCATCGGCATCTGGGCCGACAATTTCGAGAAGCTGCAGCTCATCCCGCTGCTCGTCGTCACGCCGCTCGTCTTCCTCGGCGGCTCCTTCTATTCGGTGGAGATGCTGCCCGAATTCTGGCAGACGGTGACCTATTTCAATCCCGTGCTCTACCTCATCAGCGGCTTTCGCTGGAGCTTTTACGAGACGGCGGATGTGAGCCCGGTGATCAGCATTGCCATGATCACCCTGTTCCTCGCCTTCTGTCTCGGGCTCGTATGGTGGATCTTCAAGACGGGGTACCGGCTGAAGGCCTAGTTCCGCTCAAAAGATCGACGACAGGACCGTCGATATCGCGGCGATCGGCGTGACCGTGACGCCGGGACAGTTGGCATAGGGGAACTCCAGTGTTTCCAGCCATTTCCGGGAATGCGGCAGCGCGACTTTCACCTTAAGGGGTCCGGCGCGCGGATCGCAGGCGTTGGCCGTGTGGAGTGCGAACCAGGCCGTCCTATTCTTCGGCGACAGCACGACGGGCAACGGCGGCTCCGGGATCTTCGAAAAATAGGTGCTGCCGGAATATTCGGCATTGCCCGGCTGTGTGTCTCCCCCGTCGTCGAGGACGGCGATCGCCGGATAACCCCGCAGCACACATGCAGCCGCGCCGTCATACGTGAAGAGGTACACGTCGAACCTCTTGGACATGCCGGCGTCACCGAACTGGCTGCTCGTGACCCTGATGTCGGAAGGCGTGCAGGCCGGCAGGGGATTTTCCATCAGAGCGGCAAGGCTCTTCACGTCCTCCAGACGCTGCTGGACAGCCTCCTCGATGCACTCCTGAAGCTTCGTCTCGGGCGGACACATGTACGGGGTGCGTGCAAAAACCGACTGCTGCGCCTCGAAAGCCGCTCTCCAGTGCGCCGGCAGCTTTGGGCTCAAAGCGCCTGCGATCTGGTCAATCTGCCGCACCGCATCCAGCAGCTTGCGGCTGCTGCAGACCACCTTGTTGTAATCGTCGGCCTTGCTGTAACCGTCAGTGACGCCGGCGCCGTTTTCCGTCTGTGCGGACGCACCGCAGTCGGGAACGAACGGGTAACCGGGTTGCTGGGCGGGATTGGCTGGGCTGTCGAGCGACAGCGCCGGCAGGACCGTCGATATGGCGTTGTAGGCCTGGATCAGACAGTCGACATCGCCGCCGCAGCGATCGCGGGAGCCGTGCATCCATGAGACTTGCAGCTCCTTGTACTTCCTCGCGAGCGCTGAGCCTTCCTCGACCGAACCGAGGAGCTGGTGATAGGTCTTCGCCAGTTCCTCATCCAGTTTGGCGAGTTCGGGCGTATTGCAGATGGCCCACTCGGTGTTGGTTTCGGCCCTGCCGCAATCGAAGCTTTGAGCGGGCGCCGCGAAGGACCAAAGGACGGCAAGAATAGCAACCAAACAGGCGAGGAATCTCGAAATGCGCATAATTATTCCCTATTTTCAATGGTTTATGAAATGAATGAAAAGGGAAACCCATCTGCTTCCTTCTCTACCAGAAGTCAAGCGTGCCGGGTAGCACTTGGGCACGCCGGTTCATGGGTTGCATCCGGGGCAAAACCCTGTATAAGCGCGCGGTCTGCCGGTCTCAGCCGGGGGCTGAACGGAGGGCCGGACGCTGGCGTCCGCCGTGAAGACAGAAGTTTTCCGCCTCCCGTGTCTCCGCTCTCGACCGTCTCCAACATGCGCCTTTCTTCTCCGGGTTTCCGGCAAGGAGGTCGCTGAGGCTTAGCCGCTGGGTCCGGACAGGCAGGAAAGCAGAAGAAAGGCAAGACAATGGCTCTTTACGAACATGTGTTTCTTGCCCGGCAGGATCTCTCGCCGCAGCAGATCGATGCGCTTGTCGAGCAATACAAGGGCGTCATCGAGAACGGCGGCGGCAGCATCGGCCGGGTCGAGACTTGGGGACTGAAGTCCCTCGCCTACCGGATCAAGAAGAACCGCAAGGCCTATTTCACGCTCATGGACCTCGACGCGCCGGCCGAGGCGGTCAAGGAGATGGAGCGGCAGATGGGGCTTTCCGAGGACATCCTGCGCTTCATGACGGTGCGCGTGGACGCCCACGAGGAAGGCCCGTCGGCGATGATGCAGCGCCGCGACGATCGTGGCCGCCGCGACGACCGCGGCCCGCGTAGGGACCGGGACGACGGCCCGCGGCGGGACCGCGACGATGGTCCGCGACGGGATCGCGACGATGGTCCGCGCCGTCAGCGCGAAAGCAGTGAGGGAGCCCAGCAATGATCGACATCAACCAGATCCCGACCCGGCGCCCCTTCCACCGGCGCCGCAAGACCTGCCCGTTCTCCGGCGCCAATGCGCCGAAGATCGACTACAAGGACGTGAAGCTCCTGCAGCGCTATATTTCCGAGCGCGGCAAGATCGTTCCTTCGCGGATCACCGCGGTGAGCCAGAAGAAGCAGCGCGAGCTCGCCCGGGCGATCAAGCGTGCGCGCTTTCTGGGTCTCCTGCCCTACATGGTGAAGTAAGGCCGGCGCGGGCACTTTCGGTGCCCGCCCCCTCCCCCGCGGCGGGCGCGGAGCGAGGTATACGAAAATCCCGAGTTGGGGCGGCAAGCCCCTAACTGCCGACGGGGCAGGACAGCGAACCAGCCGCAAGGCACCCCGTTTCCTGACCTGCCTCCTGATTGCAACCGGCGCCTGGCGCCGAAAGGAAACGGAAACGATGGAAATCATTCTTCTCGAACGCATCCCGCGGCTCGGCCAGATGGGCGATGTCGTGAAGGTCAAGGACGGCTTTGCGCGCAACTTCCTCCTGCCCCAGGGCAAGGCCCTGCGCGCCAACGCGGCCAACAAGAAGAAGTTCGAATCGCAACGTGCCGATCTGGAAGCACGCAATCTCGAGCAGCGCAAGGAAGCCGAAGGCGTCGCCGAGAAGCTCGACGGCAAGACCTTCGTCGCCATTCGCTCGGCCGCCGAAACCGGTCAGCTCTACGGCTCCGTCTCGCCGCGCGACATCGTGCAAATCCTCAACGAGGAAGGCTTCAAGATCGGTCGCAATCAGGTCGAGCTCAACCAGCCGATCAAGACCATCGGTATCACCAATGTGGCAATCGCCCTGCATCCGGAGGTGATCGTCACCATCTCGCTCAACATCGCCCGCTCGGATGACGAGGCCGAACGGCAGGCACGCGGCGAGACACTCGATTCGGCCGAGGCCATCTACGGCGAAGACGTCAACGAGAGCGCGCGCCCCGAGGCGTTCTTCGATCCCGAGGCCGAATACGGCACGGAAGAGGAAGGCGCTCCGGCGAGCGAAGAGACCGGCGGCGACGAGGCGGAAGAGAACGCCTGACATCGCCCAACCGGGCGGAATTTTTAAGGGGGCCGGCGGCAACGTCCGGCCCCTTCACTTTTTCTGAGCCAACGGTTCAGCAGATTTGAACCAATTGCATCGCCAGCCTTGCCAAACCCAGCGAACAGGGGATTTCGCACACCTGACCATCCCGACAGCTGCGGCCATCCTTGCCGGCGGCGGAAGCAGCCAGCCTTTTCAAGTACTAGCTATCTGATACATAATGATATTGTCCCAGAGCTTTGGGGGTAAGTGATGAATCGGTTGCTTGCAAATTTGGCTGCGCACCTGGTGCGGACCGGAAATCTGACCATCACCGGCGCAGACGGCGCCGTGCACAATTTCGGCGACGGGTCGGGGGAACCGGTGCATGTCATCATCCATACCAGACGGGCGGAACGGGCGATTGCCTTCGACCCCATGCTGGCTGTGCCGGAAGCTTATATGGACGGCGCGCTGGACTTCGAAAAAGGCGATCCGCTGGCGCTGGTGAAGCTGACCTATGAGAACATGGAGGCCGGCGGGGGCGAGGTGCTGGCGATGAAGCTCGGCGAAGGCCTGCGCTTCCTCTTCCGCCGCCTGCACCAGTTCAATCCGGCGAAGCGTTCCAGGCGCAACGTGCAGCGCCACTACGACCTTTCGGGCGAGCTCTATCGCCTCTTCCTCGACGAGGACATGCAGTATTCCTGCGCCTATTTTCCCGCGCCCGACATTTCCCTTGAAGAGGCCCAGCGCGCCAAGAAGCGCCACATCGCCGCCAAGCTCGCACTCGGGCCGGGCCAGAGGGTGCTCGACATCGGCTCGGGCTGGGGCGGCATGGGGCTTTACCTGGCGCGCCAGTTCGATGTCGACGTGCTGGGTGTGACGCTTTCGCAAGAGCAGCACACGGTTTCCCAGGAGCGCGCACGGAAAGAGGCGCTTGCCGGGAAAGCACGCTTCGAGATCGCCGATTACCGGGCGCTCTCCGGTCCCTTCAACCGAATCGTCTCCGTCGGCATGTTCGAGCATGTGGGTATCAACCACTACCGTACGTTCTTCGACAAGTGCGCGCAGCTCATGAGCGACGACGGCGTGATGCTTCTGCACACGATCGGCCGCACCTCCGGACCGTCGGTCACCAACGCCTTCATCCGCAAATACATCTTTCCCGGCGGCTACATCCCCTCGCTGTCGGAAATCCTGCCAGCGATCGAGAAATCCGGTCTCATCGTCACCGATGTCGAGGTGTTGCGGCTCCACTATGCCGAAACGCTGAAGAACTGGCGCGAGCGTTTCATGGCCAACCGCGACAAGGCGGTGGAGATCTATGATGAGCGATTCGCGCGCATGTGGGAATTCTACCTGGCGGGCTCCGAGGCTTCCTTCCGCTGGCAGGACATGGTGAACTTCCAGATCCAGATCGCCAAGAAACGCGACACGCTGCCGCTCACGCGCGACTATATGGGCGAGACTGAGAAGCGCTTGGCCGCACCTGCAAGGGCAAAGACGTTTACCGACGCGGCGGAATAGGAATATTCTCCACCGTGACGAAGTGATTCGCCTGTCAAGCGGGACAGTACTTTCCGCCGCAGCCGGCAAGCCGGCATGTGGATATCGGGTGCTTCGGCGCGCCACGCATCGGAACGGCTTACACCCGGCGACCCGAGGGTCTAGGAGAGTACATCTGATTGGGGGGTGCCGGATCGTGTCGTTGTGCCGGCAACCGACAAAACGGAAGAACCGATGGCCGACGCAGTCCGCAAGCTCAACACAGCGGAGGCGCCTCTTTATCGCGAGGCGCCCAACAATATCGAGGCCGAGCAGGCATTGCTCGGGGCGATCCTGGTCAACAACGACGCGTTCTACCGGGTCTCAGATTTCCTGAAGCCCACGCATTTCTACGAGCCGCTGCACCGCAAGATCTACGAGGTGGCGGGCGAGCTCGTCCGCATGGGCAAGATGGCCAACCCGGTAACGCTCAAGACCTTCCTCCCCGCCAACGAAAAGGTCGGGGAACTCACGGTCCAGCAATATCTGGCGCGGCTCGCAGCCGAGGCCGTGACCGTCATCAACGCCGCCGATTACGGCCGCGCCATCTATGACCTCGCCGTACGCCGGGCATTGATCACCGTCGGCGAGGACATGGTCAACATCGCATATGACGCGCCGGTCGACATGGCGCCGGCCGAGCAGATCGAGGACGCCGAGCGGCGGCTCTTCGAACTGGCGGAAACCGGACGTTACGACGGCGGCTTCGAGAGCTTCGGCGATGCCACCAAGACCGCCATCGACCTGGCGAACGCCGCCTTCATGCGCGACGGTCACCTTTCGGGCATCGCCACCGGCCTGCGCGACCTCGACCGGCGCATGGGCGGGCTGCAGCCTTCCGACCTCGTCATCCTCGCCGGCCGCCCCGGCATGGGCAAGACGTCGCTCGCCACCAACATCGCTTTCAATATCGCCAATGCCTACGAGCCGGCTCAGCAGGCGGACGGGTCCTTCAAGGCGGCCAATGGCGGCGTTGTCGGCTTCTTCTCGCTGGAGATGTCGTCGGAGCAGCTCGCCACCCGCATCATCTCCGAGCAGACGGAGATCCCCTCCTCCAAGATCCGGCGTGGCGAGATCACCGAGGCGGATTTCGAGAAGCTGGTCGGCTGTGCGCAGATGATGCAGAAGATCCCGCTCTTCATCGACCAGACGGGCGGCATCTCCATCGCCCAGCTCGCCGCGCGGGCGCGCCGGCTGAAACGTCAGCGCGGGCTCGACGTCATCGTCATCGACTATGTGCAGCTGATGCAGGGGACCTCCGCTCGGGCGGCCCAGAACCGCGTCCAGGAAATCACCGAGATCACCACCGGCCTGAAGGCGCTGGCAAAGGAACTCGGCGTGCCTATCATCGCGCTGTCGCAGCTTTCGCGTCAGGTGGAAAGCCGCGACGACAAGCGGCCGCAGCTTTCGGACCTGCGCGAATCAGGCTCCATCGAGCAGGACGCCGACGTGGTTCTCTTCGTCTATCGCGAGGAGTATTATCTGAACAATCGCGAGCCGAAACCGGGCTCGGAAGAGCATCTGAAATGGGAGGCGGAGATGAACGAGGCGCGCGGCAAGGCCGAAGTCATCATCGCCAAACAGCGCCACGGACCTACCGGAGCGGTCAATCTCGGCTTTCAGGGTGAGTTCACGCGCTTCTCGGATCTGGCAGAAGAATCGCACCTGCCGGAGCGCTTCGAATAGACGTGGAACAGGCGCCCCATATGAGCGGCAGCGGCCCGGCGCCGCATCTGGCGGGCGGGCGACTGACGATCGACCTCGACGCACTGGCCGACAATTACCGCCTGCTGGCAAAGCGCTCCGCGCCCGCCGAGGCGAGCGCGGTGGTGAAGGCCGACG
>NZ_JBHSUM010000050.1:0-27442 GCF_042660605.1 Nitratireductor sp. GCM10026969 | reverse complement strand
AGGTCCTCTTCCAGAAAGACGCCGCGGTGACCGCCGGCCTCTGCGCCCTGGGCGATGATGGCGTCGCAGCCCCGGTCGGCAAGCCAGCGCGCCTCGGCGACAGTCGTCGCAGAGGCGATGACCTTGGCGCCCGTCGCGCGCACGCGTTCGAGAAGCGGCCCGTCCGGCAAACCGAAATGGAAGCTGACGACTTCCGGGCGGTGTTCCTCGACCACGGCGCAGGCTTCCGCGTTGAACGGGTTGCGGCCGGGGCCGGAAGAGACGGTTTCCGCGTCGAGACCGAGGGCTGCATAGTACGGCGCGAGCTGGGCGCGCCAGGCGGCTTCGCGCGCCGCGTCCGGCGCCGGCTGGCTGTGGCAGAAGAAATTGAGATTGATCGGCCTGTCGGTGCGCTGGCGGATAATGCCGAGTTCGGTGTGGATCTGCTCGGGGCTCAGCATGGCGCAGGGCAGCGCGCCGAGGCCACCGGCCTCGCTCACCGCAATGGCAAGTTCCGGCCCGCCGGAACCGGCCATGGGCGCGAGGAGAACCGGTCGTTCGATGCCGAAAAGGTCAAGGATCCGGCGGTCGCGCCACATGTCACACTCCATTCTCTCGACTGGCGTTGCGGAAGGCCCTTCCGGCACCGAACCCCGTTGCCCCTTGCGGTGTCAGGACCGGCACGAGCACCCGGCGCGACCGGCGCGCCATGGCCGGAATGCCCTGCTGGAGCCGCTTTTCCGCCTCGACCACCAGGACGCCCGCAAAAAGCGGCCAGAAGCGCCGGCCCGCGCGCTCCAGCCATTGGTGCAGCTTCATGATCCAGCGCCGCCTGGCAGGCGGAAAGTGCAGGGTGTCGGCCCAGGCACCGGGGGTGAAGTTCGCCTCCCGGAGTGCCTCGACGAGTTGGCTGCGCGAATAGGGGCGGCCGGTGCCAAACGGTGTGTGCTCGAAGCGCGCCCACAGGCCGCGCCGGTTCGGCACGACGATGACGAGGCGGCCGCCCGGCGCCAGGACGCGCCAGAGCTCCAGAAGCGTTTGGCGCGGGTTTTCCGTGTGTTCGAACGCATGGACGAGGAGTATGCGGTCGACCGAGGAGTCAGGCAGCGGCAGCTCTTCCTCGAAGACAAGGGCAGTTGCCGAGGCCTTGCCCGGCGGCCAGTGCACGGCGCCTTGGCGTGCGGGCATGAAAGCGAAGACGCGTTCGGCATCGGCGCCAAAACGGTCGAGCCAGGGAACGGCATAGCCGAGCCCGACCAGACGCTCCTCGGGCAGCTTGATCCAGATGGAGGAGAGCGCCATGGCGATGGAACGCTCGGCGAGCCGCCCGAGCAGGCTGGCGTAGAATGCCCTGAGGTCGACGATATCGCCGTTCATGGAAAGTACGGTACGTCCCGTTCGCGCCTGCCGCAAGATGTTTTCAGGTGGGTGACAAGGGCGTCGTGCGGTCCTATCGTTCCGGCAGAACGGAGGTTCCCATGACGCTCGAAATCGAACAATTCATGTGCCGCAGCGACAATTTCGGCATTCTCGCCCACGATACTGAAACCGGGGAGACGGCGCTGATCGACGCGCCGGAGGAGCAGCCGATCCTGGCGGCCGTGGAGCGGACCGGTTGGACGCCGACAATGATCATGACGACACATCACCACCAGGACCACGTGGCGGCTAATCTGGCGCTGAAGAAGCGTTTCGGGCTCACCATTGTCGGTCCCGCGGCCGAGGCTGACCGGATCCCGGGCATCGACCGCACGGTGAAGGAGGAGGATACGGTGCGCGTCGGCCAGCAGGCTGCCCGCGTTATTGAGACGCCGGGGCATACGGCCGGTCATGTGAGCTATCATTTCCCCGATGCGGGGATCGCCTTCACGGCCGACACGCTCTTCGCCCTCGGCTGTGGCCGGCTGTTCGAGGGCACGCCCGCGGACATGCTGCGATCGCTGAAGAAGATCGCTGTGTTGCCGCTAGAGACGGTGATCTATTGCGGGCACGAATATACCCAGGCGAATGCGCGGTTCGCCCTGTCGGTCGATCCGACGAACTCCGCCCTGAAGGAGCGGGCCAAGGTGGTCGACACACTGCGGCAGGAGGGCAAGCCGACGCTGCCCACCACCCTTAAGCAGGAGATGGCGACGAATCCGTTCCTGCGCTGGCACGATCCCGTCATCCGCCGCAATCTCGGTATGGAAGACGCCTCCGACGAGGCGGTGTTCGCGGAAATCCGCAAGCGCAAGGACGTTGCTTGAGGGGAAGCGGGCGGCAGGCAGCCCTCGTCCTTCGACAGGCTCAGGATGAGGGCCGGCGTTTGCGTTCATTCGCGTATGTCGAAGCTTAAAGCAGGCTGGCTTGCCTTCCTCTCATCCTGAGCCGGTCGAAGGGCGAGGGGAAGGCCGCACCATCGTTCCCAGGGATAAACGACAATCAGACAGCAGCGTCACCTGCTACTGTCGGTTTGCGCTTCAGGATCATGTTCTTCGCCGCCAGTGCCGCGCCGCCGGTGATCAGCAGGCAGGCGGCGAGGATGTTGGCGGTGGGCTCGGCCTGGCCGGCGGCGATCAGGATGAGGGTCGACAGGAGCGGGGCGGCGTAGCTCGATGCGCCGAGCACCTGGATGTTGCCATGCTTGACGCCGTGGTCCCAGGCGTAGAAGGCGGCACCCACGGGCAGGAGCCCGAGGCCGAGGACGGCGAGCCACTCGCCGGTGCCGGCCGGCCAGACGGTCTGCTCCAGCGCCAGATGGCAGAGTGCGGAAAGGACGGCCGCGGCGGCGCAGAACCAGGTGACGATGCTGGTCGGCACGGCCTGGAAACGGCGGGACAGAAGCGAATAACCGGACCAGAAGAGGGCGCAGCCGCCGGCGGCCGCATACCCCACCGTATAGCGGCTGTCGAAGGTGAAGCCGCCTCCCTTGGTGATGATGAGGAATGTGCCGAACAGGCCGAGAAAGGCACCGGCGACATGGTGCCAGCCGAGCCGCTCTCCGGGCATGAGGGCCGAGCCCAGGACGATGAGCAATGGCCACAGATAGGCGATCAGGCTCGCCTCGACCGCCGGCGCGTTGCGCAGAGCGGTGAAGTAGAGAAAGTGATAACCGAAAAGCCCGCCGATGCCGACCAGCCAGACCGAGGGGGGAACGGACTTACGCTGGCGGAAAGCGGGAAAGAAGCCCTGGGCCAGAAGGCCGATCGCCGTGCCCACGGCAAAGGACATGGCCGAGAGCTGAAAGGGTGGAACCTGACCCGATGCGGCGGTGAAGAGCGCCAGCAGCGCCCACATGGCAACGGCGGAAAAGCCGATCAGGGTGGCGCGCGCCATGTTCTCTCCGTTGAAATCAGATGCGACGCGCCTTGATGTGCACCGTTCCGATCTTGGTGGCAATAGTCGCTTCGACGGGTGAATAGAGATTGCGGCCTTCCACCGGCCCGAACCCGACAAAGATGCGGGACCTGTCGCGCAAATACTGGATCGAGGAACGGTCTTTCCTGTATCCGGAAACGGGCACGAAACGCGCCCGGCATGTGACGGTGGCATCCCGGAAACCGTTCCTGTCGCCGGCGGGCTCGAGAACGAGGTCGGTGCGCATCTCCCCGTCATAGACCCTGATCCTGCGCCGACAGACTTCCGACGCGTCCCTGGCCGGCAGGAGCAGGGCGGAAAGCGGATCGGCGACGCCTGCCAGGTGCTCCCGTTCCACCGGCACCCAGTCGTCGCCGCGCTTCTTCGGCTCCGGCCGGTTCTCCGTCGCGGTCACCCGGTCGTTCTCGAAGCGGATCGCCGTCTTCTTCTCTTCCTCGCCGCTCTCATAGGCGAGCGTATAGGCATGCGGGCGGCTTGCATCGGGGCCCAGCCAGCCGTTCACCGTCACCGTGCCGTCGGTGCGGTCGAAAATTCGTGCGATGCCGGCGCTGGCGAAACGGCCGGCGATGGCAAAGCCCTGGCCTTCGAAGCGGCTCTCGAGGACCGCGCGGCCGATCGGCAGCCCGAAAAGGGAGGCATCGTAGCGCACGCGGTAGGATTCCGCCGCCGCCGGGGCGAGGCCGGCGACGCTTGCAATGATAAGAGCGGCAGCAAGCGCAAGCGGTCGAAAGCTGCCCATTTCACCTCCACCGGCGGTCGTCGCGCCGCCAATTTCTTCAGCAAAAGGCAAAGGGTTAAATCGGGCGGATGTGTGGAGGGGCCCGGCGCAGCTTGACCGCAAGGACAAATGTCTTTATGTGGACGGCAAATTTCCACGAGGCCGCCTGAGATTTACTGCGCGCTGTTCCGTTCGGGTGCGGCAAGCGGTTCGGCCCGAAAGATAAGGTAAGAATAAAGATGTCCCGTGCTTGCGAACTGACCGGCAAGGCCGTGATGAGCGGCAACAATGTGAGTCACGCCAACAACAAGACCCGTCGCCGCTTCCTGCCCAACCTGTGCGACGTTACCTTGATGTCGGAGACGCTCGGCCAGAATTTCCGTCTGCGCGTTTCGGCGGCGGCGCTGCGCACGGTGGAACATCGCGGCGGTCTCGACGCCTTTCTCATGAAGGCGAAGTCGAACGAATTGTCCCAGCGCGCGCGTCTTCTGAAGAAGCAGGTCGCCAAGAAGCTCGCCGAGCAGGCGAGCGCCTGAGACCTCTCATGCGCGGCGGTCACCGGGCCGCCGCACTGGTTCCATCACCCAGGTTAAAAAAATGAACCGTTTCCTTGCAGTCTGGCCTTTCGTGGCCGCCATGGCGGTGATCGTCGCTGCCTCGAACGTGCTTGTACAGTTCCCGTTCGCCCATTTCGGTCTCGGTGACGTCCTCACCTGGGGTGCGTTCACCTATCCCATCGCCTTTCTCGTCAACGACCTGACGAACCGCCGCTTCGGGCCGCAGGCCGCGCGCCGCGTAGTGGTGGTGGGCTTCGTCATGGCGATGGTGCTGTCGGTCTGGCTGGCCAGTCCGCGCATCGCGCTCGCCTCGGGGTCGGCCTTCCTCCTGGCGCAGCTGCTCGATATTTCCATTTTCGACCGCCTGCGCCGCAGCGCCTGGTGGCGGGCGCCGCTGATCTCGACGGTCGTCGGCTCCGCGCTCGACACCGTCATCTTCTTCTCGCTCGCCTTTGCCGCCGTCTTCTCCTTCCTCGATACGGGGCTGGGACGCGAGGACGGGTCGCTCGCCTTTGCCGTCCCGCTGTTCGGTTCGGACATGGACGTACCGCTGTGGGTTTCGCTGGCGCTGGGCGACCTCGTCGTGAAGCTCCTGGTCGGCCTGGCGATGCTCGTGCCCTACGGTGCGCTGATCACCGTGCTGCGGCCGGCCGAGGCCGTGCGGTAAGAGCCCTCTTCGATCCCGGGCGGGGCAGGAGACGTCTGCCTTCATTCCTCGAGGAGACGGAATTCCAGGTAGAGGTTGCGCTGCAGGATGGAATGGTTGTCGTCGGACATCAGCGACACCATGACCGCGCCGTCCGCACGCTGCCAGACGTCGAGCGCTTCCATATTGTCGATCTGGTAGGCCATGTCGGCCTCGAGGAGAACCGGCCCGTCGGCGAGGCTGCCGGGACGGATCCCGTCGGCGCGAATCCGTCTGATGCGCATGGCGACGCCGCTCGCCAGGGAAAAGCGCCGCTCCAGGAGCAAAAGGTCGCCGTCGGGCAGGAAAGCGCCGTCGGTGATGTCGAAATCGTCATGCCGCGCGATCGCGAAGATGCCCTTCAGCGGCCCCTCGAGAATGGCGGCGAAGACGTTGCGTCGGCGGTCGAGGCTGCGCTCGGTGACTGCGATGCGCGCGCCGGCGAGCGCGCTTTCCTCCGGCGCGTAGGCGATGGTCTCGAAGCCGCGATTGGTGCGCAGCTCCCGGGCGGGGACCAGGAAGTCCAGTTCGCCGGCGGGCGGGCCCATGTGTCCTGGCGCGAGGCGCAAAGTGGCGAGGCGGTGCTCGCGTTCGAAACCGGCGGTCACCTCGTCGCCGCTGACGGCAATGGCCTCCGCGTCGGTGGTCGACTTGTCGCCGGTCAAGGAGCCGTCCGGGTCGCGGATGGGCTCCATCGTGAAATCGGCGATCCCGGCCGGCCGGCCGTCGGGGCCATGGCGCAGCGTGCCGAAGAACCAGAAGCCGCTGTCGGCAACGCCGATGAAGCGGCCTCCGGGCGTGAGAAAACGGAAGGACGACAGGCTGCCGAAATTGCGGCCCGGTGACGTCATCTCCAAACCGCCGACGAACTCTAGCGGCCCGAACTGCATCTCGGCCGAGCCGATGCGGAACTCCGCGATGGGGCGGGAAACGATCTCGTAGGTTTCGGCGGACTCTTTTTCTTCCGCCTGGATGGGCGGAGACAGCAGAAAGCCGAGGAAGAGCAGCAGACTGGCTGATCGGAGGATGGCCGTCGGTCGCACGGCCTGTCAGCCCGCCCGGCGCAGCCGGCCTTGCCGGCCGCGGCCGCTTCCCTCTTCCTCGAAGAGAGAAGCGAGTTGTTCCGTCATGGCACCGGCCAGTTCTTCCGCATCGACGATGGTCACTGCCCGGCGGTAGTAGCGCGTGACGTCGTGGCCGATGCCGATGGCCAGAAGCTCGACGGGAGAGCGCGTTTCGACGAGATCGATGACGCCGCGCAGATGGCGCTCGAGGTAGTTGCCCGGGTTGACCGAAAGCGTGGAATCGTCGACCGGCGCGCCGTCTGAGATCATCATCAGGATCTTGCGCTGTTCCGGGCGGGCGATCAGGCGCTGGTGCGCCCACAAGAGGGCCTCGCCGTCGATGTTCTCCTTCAAGAGCCCCTCGCGCATCATCAGGCCGAGATTACGCCTCGCGCGGCGCCAGGGGGCGTCGGCGGACTTGTAGACGATGTGGCGCAGATCGTTGAGCCGGCCGGGGCTCACGGGCTTGCCTTCCTTAAGCCACATCTCGCGCGCCTGCCCGCCCTTCCAGGCGCGGGTGGTGAAGCCGAGGATCTCCACGCGCACGCCGCAACGCTCCAGCGTGCGCGCCAGGATATCGGCGCAGGTGGCGGCGACGGAAATCGGCCGCCCGCGCATGGAGCCGGAATTGTCGAGCAGCAGCGTGACGACGGTGTCGCGGAAGTTGGTGTCGCGCTCCTGTTTGAAGGAGAGCGGCTGCATCGGATCGATGATCAGGCGGGGCAGGCGCGCCGTGTCGAGCACGCCTTCCTCCAGATCGAAATCCCAGGAGCGGTTCTGCTGCGCCATCAGACGGCGCTGCAGGCGGTTGGCCAGGCGGCCGACGACGCCCTGGAGATTGGCGAGCTGCTTGTCCAGAAAGGCGCGCAGCCGGTTCAATTCCTCCTCGTCGCAAAGGTCTTCCGCGCTCACCACCTCGTCGAACGTGGCGGTGTAGACATGGTAGTCGATATCGTGCAGGCCCTGGTCGAAGGGACTCTCCGGTCGGCGTGCCTCGCCCGGCGTCTCGGTATCGAGGTCCTCCTGCTCGGAGACCTCCTCGGCGGTCGTGGCGGCGGCGTCGCTTTCGCCCGCCTCGTTCTCGTCACCGGCCTCGTCGGCATCGTCGGCCTGGCTGCGTTCGCCCTCCGATTCGTCCTCACCGCCGTCCTCGGAAGACTCCTCGCCCTGCGGCTGGTCGCCGTCTTCCTCGTTTTCCTCCGCCTGTTCCTCCTCCTCCTCGTATTCCTCGCCCAGCTCGATGGAGCCGAGCAGATCGCGCACCGTGCGGGCGAAGGCGCCCTGATCTTCGATATCGGGCAGAAGGGCGTCGAGATCGGTGCCGGCCTTTTCCTCCACCCACGCACGCCACAGATCGACCACCCGCTCCGCGCTTTCCGGTGCGGCACGACCCGTCAGCTTCTCGCGCACCATGAGGGCGATCGCTTCTTCGAGCGGAGCGTCGGCCCTGTCGCTGACCTCGGAGAGGTTGGCGCGGGCGAACTTGTCCTCCAGCATGGCGGCGAGATTGTCGGAGACGCCTTGCATGGAGCGGGCGCCGATGGCTTCCACGCGCGCCTGCTCCACGGCGTCGAAGATGGCGCGGGCCTGCTGGCCATGCGGGGCCAGGCGGTTATGCAGGCGCACATCGTGGCAGGCGTGGCGCAGGGCCATGGAATCGCCCAGGCCGCGGGTCACCTGAAGGGCTTCGGCGGTGGGCTTTCGCGCCGGCTCCGGCAGGCGCACGCGGTTTCCCGCCAGCGCCGGCTTGTCCTTGGAGAAGGTAACCTCGAGCTCGTGATTCCCGGCGATGGCGCGCACGCAACTCGTCACCGCCCGCTTGAACGGATCGAGCGGTGTCTCGTAGGGCTGGCCTGGTTTGCGGTTCGTCTGGCTCACGGTCGTCCTTGGTCCTCAGCGGGAGCGCCCGTCGACCTGCGCGGGCTCGAGACCGTCGAGGTCGACGCCTTCAAGGCAGCGCAGGTTGACCGCAACCATCTTCGTTCCGTCGGGCATGGCGCCCCGGGCGAAGGATTCCATGCCGCAGACGGAGCAGATAAGATGTTGGATCTGCCCGGAGTTGAACCGGTACTCGGTCAGCTTTTCCTCGCCTCGTTCCAGCGTCAACGCTTCGGCCGGGGTGAAGGCGAGTATGCTGCCGCGCTGCGTGCAATAGGAGCAGTTGCAGGTGATCGGGTTCGACACGTCGACATCAACATCGAAACGCACCGCCCCACAATGGCATCCGCCCTGATACTGCATCTCTTCTTCCTCAGCTCAGCACCACGTTGGCCGCCGATTCGGGCAGTTCCTCGCCGAACGCGCGCTGGTAGAACTCGGCCACGATGGCGCGTTCCAATTCGTCGCACTTGTTGAGAAAGGTGAGCCGGAAGGCAAAGCCGACATCACCGAAGATCTCGGCGTTCTCGGCCCACATGATGACGGTTCGCGGGCTCATGACCGTGGAGAGATCCCCGTTCATGAAGGCCGAGCGCGTCATGTCGGCCACGCGCACCATGCGGGCGACGATCTCGCGTCCCTTCTCGTTCTGGTAATGCTTGGCCTTCGCCTGGACGATGGAGACTTCCTCGTCATGGGGCAGATAATTGAGCGTGGTGACGATGGACCAGCGGTCCATCTGCGCCTGGTTGATCTGCTGCGTGCCGTGGTAGAGCCCGGTCGTGTCGCCGAGGCCGACGGTGTTTGCCGTGGCAAACAGGCGGAAGGAGGGGTGTGGGCGGATCACGCGGCTCTGGTCGAGCAGCGTCAGGCGACCCGAGGATTCCAGCACGCGCTGGATGACGAACATCACGTCCGGGCGGCCGGCGTCGTATTCGTCGAAAACGAGCGCGACATTGTGCTGGTAGGCCCAGGGCAGGATGCCGTCGCGGAATTCGGTGACCTGCATGCCCTCCTTGACGACGATGGCGTCCTTGCCGACGAGGTCGATACGGCTCACATGGCTGTCGAGATTGATGCGCACGCAGGGCCAGTTGAGACGCGCGGCCACCTGCTCGATGTGGGTGGATTTGCCCGTGCCGTGGTAACCGGCGACCATGACGCGGCGGTTGTAGGCGAAGCCGGCCAGGATCGCGAGCGTCGTCTGCTTGTCGAACAGATAGTCCGGATCGATGTCGGGCACATGGTTGTCGGCCACGGTGTAGGCGGGAACGACCATATCGGAATCGAAGCCGAAGGTCTCCTTCACCGAGACGGTGGTGTCGGGCAAATTGGCGATGTCGCGGTCGATCTTGTTCATCATACCTCCAGCGTGCGGCGGACCTCGTCCGCGCCGCTTGTCTTCAAACCGTGGGCCTCTTAACAGAGACCGGGACTAACAGAAACCCGCCTGCTTGAGGAGCCTGTAGGCCTGTAGCACGTCGCGCAGGCGGGCCTCGGAGCCCCTGTCGCCACCATTGGCATCGGGGTGGTGACGCTTCACCAGTGTTTTATAGCGCGCCTTTATGTCGGCGCCAGTCGCATTCGCGTCCAGGCCCAGCGTTTCGAATGCCTTGGCCTCAAGGGGGCGCAGCGGCTTGCGCGCCGGTTTGCGGGGCTTGGCGTCCGCACCCCCGAACAGATTGAAGGGGTCGCCGAGGCGGCGATAATACGCCGCATGGCCGGAACGGAAGGGCGCGAAGTCCGCCGCCGCCTGGCCGGTCCCGGCCGAGCCGACTTTCCAGGTGGGGCGATGGCCGGTCATCGCCTCCTTCTGGAAGCGGGCGATCTCGGTATCCTTCAAGCCGGAAAAATAATTGTAGTTCTTGTTGTATTGCCGCACGTGCTCGAAGCAGAAGCGGAAATATTCGCCCTCCCTGTGCCGGCCCACGGGCGCGCGGTGCAGGCCCGGCTCCTCACAGCCGTCCCACTGGCAGCGCGGCGCGTGCGCATCGGTCTCCGGCTTGGCGTCCGGGCGGATGCGTATCTTCTCGAAATATTTCGAGTTCGGCTTCATACCTAACCTGAATCGGCAAATCAGATGGGATTATGGCGGTTGCTCGCCGCGAAACAAGAATTGACATTTCGTCGCCGATGGACCTAGCGGAAGCTTAATCGTCGCGGGGAACACTCCCCATATGGTGTCAGGAGCCTCAATTGTCCATCGAATCCGCCATCGAAGCCAAGCTGAAAGTCCGGTTTTCTCCCGAACGACTCGAGATCATCAACGAAAGCCACCTGCATGCCGGCCATCACCACACGGCGGCCGGCCAGGAGGAAACCTTCGACGGCACGGGCGAGACGCATTTTCGCGTGCGCATCGTCAGCCCGGCTTTCGCCGGCATGAGCCGTGTGGAGCGCCATCGGGCCGTCAACGACGCTCTGGCCGAGGAATTGAAGGGCGCCGTCCACGCGCTGGCGATCGAGCCCGCCGCGCCGGGCGAGAAAACGCGGTGGTAAAGGACTGACCGCCGGGATGAGGCGGGACATGCCTATTGTACCTTGCCCCCCGTCGTCGTCTCCTCCACCGCCGGCCTGATGCGCAGGCGGGTGATGCGGTTCTTCTCGCGCTTCATGACGATGAATCGCTTGCCGAAGAAGGTGAAGGCCTGGCGCTCCTCGGGGATCGTCTGGGTCTCGTGGATCACCAGGCCGGCGATCGTCGTGGCCTCGTCGTCCGGCAGGTCCCAGTCGAGCGCGCGGTTGAGGTCGCGGATGGGCACGGAGCCCTCGACAACGATGGAGCCGTCGGCTTCCTGTCTCACCCCCTGCATTTCCACGTCGTGCTCGTCGGCGATCTCGCCGACGATCTCCTCGATGATGTCCTCGAGCGTGACCAGCCCTTCCACCTCGCCATATTCGTCGACGACGATGGCGATGTGCGCCTTGCGGCGCAGGAAGGCGTTGAGCTGATCCTGAAGCGTGGTGGTGTCGGGCACGAACCACGGCTTCGAAGCCACCTTCATGATGTCGATGCGCGAGGCGTCGTTGTTCAGGTCGTGGAGGGCGCGCAGAAGGTCCTTGGCGTGCACCACGCCGACGATGTTCTCCATCGTGCCACGCCACAGCGGCAGGCGCGTATAGGGGCTGCGCAGGATCTCCGCCACGACCGTTTCGGGCGGATCGTCGGCATTGATCGAGCGCATGTTGGTGCGGTGGATCATGACGTCGGAGACCTCCAGTTCGTGAAGGTCGAGAAGCCCGCCGACGCGGTCGCGGTCCTGCTTGACCACCGCGCCCTCGCGGTGCAGCACCTCGACGGTGCCGCGCAATTCCTCGTGCGCGGACAGAAGCAGGGTGTCGCTGGCCAGATTGACGCCGAAAATCGACAGGAGGAAGCGCACGGTCACGTTCGCCGCCGTGGACAGTGCCCCGAAAAGGAGAACGACGAAACGCGCGAAGGGAGACACGACGAGGGCAAACCCCTCGGGCCGGGCGAGCGCCCAGGACTTCGGCAGGATCTCGGCGAAAATGACGAGCATGACGGTCATGACGAGCGTGGCGTAAGCCACCCCGGCCTCCCCGAACAGCGTCAGGAAGAGGCTCGTCATCAGCGCCGACGCAAGGATGTTGACGAGGTTGTTGCCGATCAGCAGCGCGCCCACCAGGCGGTCGCGGCGGGTGATCAGTTCGGCGACCACGCCGGCGCGCTTGTCGCCGCCGCGTTCCAGCGTATGCAGCCTGGCCCGGGAAACCGCGGTCATGCCGGTTTCGGTGCCGGAAAACAGGAAGGACAGGAAGATCAGCGCCAGAATGACGCCGCCGGTGATCAGGATCTCTGTCATCATTGCGCTTGGCACTCCTTCAGAAAGGCGAGAACCTCGGAGCCCGGCACGTCCCTGGCGATGAAGGATTGTCCGACGCCGCGGGTGAGGATGAAGGTGAGCGCGCCGCGCGAGACCTTCTTGTCCTGCGCGATATAGGAAAGCAGCGCCTCGGCGTCGGGGAGATCGCCGGGGATATCCTCCAGCCGTGTCGGCAGGCCAACGGCACGCAGATGCGCTTCCACCCGCTCGGCATCGTCGGGGCTCGCCAGGTTCATGCGCGCGGAGAAGCGGTGCGCCAGCACCATGCCGATGGCCACACCCTCGCCATGGACGAGGCGGGCGCTGTCATAGGCGGTCGCCGCCTCGAGCGCGTGACCGAACGTGTGGCCGAGATTGAGCAGTGCGCGCTCGCCCGCCTCATGCTCGTCGCGTTCGACGATCTCCGCCTTGGCGCGGCAGGAGCGGGCGATCGCCTCCGCTCGCGCCGGGCCGCCGGAAAAGACGGACTGCCAGTTGGCCTCCAGCCAGGCGAAGAAGTCCGGCTGGTCGATGAGGCCATACTTGGCGACCTCCGCGTAACCGGCGCGAAACTCGCGCGGGGGCAGTGTGTCGAGCGTTCCCGTATCGGCCAGCACCAGCCTCGGCTGATGGAAGACGCCGACGAGATTCTTTCCCTGGGCAGTGTTGATGCCGGTCTTGCCGCCGACCGAAGAATCGACCTGCGCCAGAAGGGAGGTCGGCACCTGGACGAAGTTCATGCCGCGGCGGACGATTCCCGCGGCAAAGCCCGCCAGATCGCCGACAACCCCGCCGCCGAGCGCCAGCACCGCGTCCTGCCGCTCCAGCCGGGCGGCAAGGACGGAATTCACCACGTCCTGAAGGGTCTCGAAGCTCTTGCTGCGCTCGCCGGCGGCAACGGTGACGACGGTGCTCTCGATCCCGGCGGAGTCGAGGCCGCTTCGCAGCGTGTCCAAATGCGCGGCGAACACGTTCTCGTCCGTGACGACGGCGACGCGGATGCCAGAAAGACGGGCGGCGATTTCCCGCCCGGCGCGGGAAAGGAGCCCGGGACCGATCAGAATATCGTATGCGCGCTCGCCCAGGCCGACGGGTACGGTGACGACATCCTCAGCATTCATGGTGCGGGTTTCCTGCATTCTCCACCGTCCTCCAGAAATGCGGCCAGGCCAGCGATCACCTCCGCGGCGATCACTTCCTTCAATTCGTCGCGTGTCTGCACGATCACGTCGGCCTCTTCATACACCGGATAGCGTTCCTCCATCAGGTGCCGCATGATGGCGCGCGGATCGTCGGCCTTCAGGAGTGGCCGGTTCTGCCGCTTCGCTACCCGGTGCATCAGCGTGTCCAGATCCGCTTTCAGCCAGACGGACACCCCGTGTTGGGCGATGGCGGCACGCGTGAGACCGTTCATGAAGGCGCCGCCGCCGGTCGACAGCACCTGCGGACCTTCCGCGAGCAGGCGGTCGATCACGCGGCGCTCCAGCGCGCGGAACTCGGCCTCGCCGTAATTGGCGAAGAGGTCGGGGATCGACATGCGGGAAATATTCTCAATCTCATGATCGCTGTCGATGAAGGGCAGGCCGAGCCGTCCGGCCACCTTGCGTCCGATCACCGTCTTGCCGGCACCCATCAGCCCGACGAAGACAATGCTGCGCCGCCCCAGCCGCTCGAGCAGGGCGGGAACGTCGTGCGCATCTGTCTTGCCGGACATGGTCATGGCGCAGGTTTCGACATCAAAAGACAAGGCGCGTCAAGCGGCTGGAACCGAAACAGGCGGAGGCTTGCGTTGCGCCTCGACGCGTTTCATAACCGCTGGGCAACGAGCAAGCGGGAGCGACATGCCGACCCTCTTTCGGCTTCTGACGGTGATCGCGATCCTGGTCGGCATGGTCTACGGTGCCATGTTCGCGCTGGCCACGTTCGTGGAACCGAATAGGGCTGAAATGATGCTCCAGGTCCCGGCCGACCGGCTTGAGCAGCGCTGAACGGGCATGGCGAGCGGCGCGAAGATCGAAGCGTTTCTCGAGATGATGGCCGCCGAGCGCGGGGCCAGCGACAACACGCTTGTCTCCTATCGCCGCGACCTGGAGGACGCGGATGCCTTTCTGACCGGCGTTGAAGGCGGTCTTGCCGGCGCGAGCCCAGCGGGTGTCCGCGCCTTTATCAGCGACATGACGGCGCGCGGCTTCGCCGCCACCACCCAGGCGCGCAAGCTGTCGGCGCTCCGGCAGTTCTTCAAGTTCCTTTATGCCGAAGGTCTTCGCGGCGATGACCCGACGGGCGTGCTCGACAGCCCGAAGAAAGGCCGGCCGCTGCCGAAGACGCTGAGCGAGGCGGAGACGGAGCGTCTGCTCGAGCGCGCGGCCGAGGAAGGGCAGGCCGCAGCCGAGGGCACGCCCGAGAGGCTGGCCGCACAGCGTCTCGCAACGCTTCTCGAGGTGCTCTATGCTTCGGGCCTGCGGGTTTCGGAGCTGGTGAGCCTGCCCGTCACGGTGGCCTTGCGCGACGAGCGTTTCTTCACCGTCCGCGGCAAGGGCGGCAAGGAGCGCATCGTGCCGCTATCGGCCAAGGCGCGGGCGGCGGTCGCCCTTTGGCTCCAGGAACGCGCGCGCCATCCGAAGCTCGCCGAAAGCCCCTGGCTTTTCCCGGCGGCATCGGAAAGCGGCCATCTGCCCCGGCAGGTGTTCGCGCGTGAACTCAAGGGGCTCGCCGCGCGCGCCGGCATTGCCGTGTCGAAAGTCTCACCGCATGTGCTGCGGCACGCCTTCGCCAGCCATCTCCTGCAGAACGGGGCGGACCTCAGGGCCGTGCAGCAACTGCTCGGGCACTCGGACATCTCGACCACCCAGATCTACACGCACGTTCTGGAAAAGCGCTTGCAGGAACTGGTGCAAAAGCATCATCCGCTTGCCGATTAGGCTTATGGCCGCTATGTGAGGCCATCGATCCTGGGCCGTCATTGTCTTTTCAGTGCCCGAACCCGAGTTCTCGTGTCGATTTGGCGGGTGAATGTACAACTATCTCGATTTCGAAAAGCCGGTCGCCGACCTCGAAGGCAAGATCCTGGAACTGAAGAAGCTGTCCGATAGCGGCGAAGCCGTCGACGTCGCCGAGGAGATCTTACGGCTGGAGAAGCGCTCGAAAGAGGCGCTGCGCGACATCTACAAGGCCTTGTCCCCCTGGCAGAGGGCACAGATCGCGCGCCATCCCGACCGGCCGCATTGCATGGACTATGTGGAGGCGCTCTTCACCGACTTCACGCCGCTGGCGGGCGATCGCGCCTTTGGTGAGGACCAGGCGGTGGTGACCGGGTTCGCGCGCTTCAACGGTGAACCGATCGCCGTCATCGGCCAGGAAAAGGGCGACGACACCCAGAGCCGGCTCAAGCACAATTTCGGCATGGCCAGGCCCGAGGGATACCGCAAGGCGGTGCGCGTGATGGATCTCGCCGACCGCTACGGAATCCCCGTCGTCAGCCTGGTGGACACGGCAGGCGCCTATCCGGGCATCGGGGCGGAGGAACGCGGCCAGGCCGAGGCCATCGCCCGCTCCACCTCCAAGTGTCTGAGCCTGACGGTGCCGAACATTTCCGTCATCATCGGGGAGGGCGGCTCGGGCGGCGCCATCGCGATTGCCACGGCCAATCTCGTCTACATGCTCGAGCATTCCATCTATTCGGTGATCTCGCCCGAAGGGGCGGCCTCGATCCTCTGGCACGATTCCACCCGTGCCAAGGACGCGGCCACCAACATGAAGATCACTGCCCAGGATCTTCTTCAGCTCAAGGTGATCGACGGCATCATCGCCGAGCCCCTGGGCGGTGCCCACCGCGCGCGCGAAACGGCCATCGCGGCGACCGGAGAGACCATCGAAAAAGGCTTCCGGGAGTTGGCGGAGCGGGGCGGCGACTATCGCGAACACCGCCGCGAGAAGTTCCTGGCCATCGGCCGCAATCTCTAAGCGAACGGCCCTCTTTGGCGCATCCACGCCATAATCTTGCCTTCTCATCGGCTTCAATGGTAAGCACGATTTGTGCGTCCACACGGTCCCGGTAACATTTTGTCAAGCCTAACGGGTGTTTAGTTGTGGGGTGACGCCCTTTGCCATCGCGGCCAAGGGAGGGGAAACAGAGATCGTTCGCATGATGAGCCGCATCGCACGCGCTGCCCTGCTGACCGCTACACTTGCGCTCGCCGCCTGCAGTGGCCAGTCGCTCGAAGACATTGCTCCCAAGGCCGAGCGGGAGCTCCCGGCGAGACTTGTCCAGACCATCAAGGCGAAGGGGATGCGCAAGGACGCCCCCATCATGATGCGCATCTTCAAGGAAGAAGGTGTGCTGGAGGTCTGGAAGCAGAAGCAGAATGGCCGGTACGACCTCGTCACCAGCTATGATATTTGCAAATGGTCGGGCGAGCTGGGGCCGAAATACACCGAAGGCGACCGGCAGGCGCCGGAAGGCTTCTATTCGGTGCGGCCGGCACAAATGAACCCGAGGTCGAGCTATCACCTGTCCTTCAATATCGGTTTTCCCAACGCCTATGACAGCGTCAATGGCCGGACGGGCAAGCACCTGATGGTGCACGGCGCCTGCTCGTCGGCCGGATGCTACTCCATGACCGACGAGCAGGTGGAAGAGATCTACGCCTTCGCGCGTGATGCCTTCCGCGGCGGCCAGCAGGCGTTCCAGGTGCAGGCCTTCCCCTTCCGCATGACGCCCCAGAACATGGCGCGCTATCGCAACGACCCGAACTATCCGTTCTGGACGATGCTCAAGGAAGGCTACGACCACTTCGAGATCACGAAGCAGCCGCCGAGGGTGGATGTCTGCGAGAGGCGCTACGTCTTTAACCGCGCGCCGGCGGAAGGTCATTCGTTCGAGGCGAACGAGGTGTGTCCGCCCTCCACGCAGCCCGAGACGCTGGTGCGGGCCTACCAGAAGTACAAGGCACAGCAGGATATCGCCTTCGCCAAGGCCGTGAAGGCCGAGAAACACCCGGAGCCGCTGCCGTCGATTGTGGGTCGGGAAGAGGCGCTGCTCGTCGCAGACTGGAGCCAGCGCCGGGCCAGGGGTGAGAAGGTCTCGCAGCAGCCGCCGTCGCTGCCATCGGTCGCCGTGGCCGCGCGCGAGGAGCCCGCGGCGGAGCAGACACCGGTTTCGGCCTACGCCTCGGCGTTCGGTGCATCCAATGCACAAAGCGAAATGGGCGCACCGCCGCTAACCACGGGCTCCCTGCCCGTTCCCGCGCCGAATCCGAACCGGGCCTCGAATCAGGAGGAACCGGAAGCGTCCTCCCGGCCGAAGGTCGTCGACCGGTTCATGAACCTCTTCGACCGCTGACCCGCACGCCTTGGAAACCGCCGCGGATACTTTCGATCTGAAAGGGCTCAACTGCCCCCTGCCGGTCCTGAAGGCCCGCAAGCGCCTTGCCGGTATGCGCCCCGGTGCCCGTCTGTGGGTGGAAACGACGGATCCCCTCGCGGCAATAGACATCCCAGCCTTCTGTACGCAGGAAGGACACAGGTTACTGGAAACCTTGGCCGTTTCGGGCGGCCACCATTTCCTGATCGAGCGCGGCCCGGCCCGGCTGGCGGAAACAGATATTTCCGGTTGACCTCAACTTTCCTTGAGGTTGTAGTGGTGTGGCTCCCGTTTGATGAGGAGCCCATCCGAAATATGATTTTCGAAGGAACAGGCAATCTCCTTGCGCCGAAGAATTTTCCGCGGCGTGAAACCGTGGAGCGGCGGGAGGTCTCTCCATGAGGACGCCGGTCGACGACATCTCCCCCGCCTTCGCGTCGCACCCGCAAGGAACGGCGGCGCGCAACGCCACGATCCTCTTCCTTGCGGCACTGACCATCATGGCAGGCGCGACGATCTCGCCGGCGCTGCCGGCGATCGAGTCCCATTTCTCCGACAACCCGCAAGCCGCCATTCTGACCCGCCTCGTTCTCACCATTCCGGCGCTCTTCATCGCCTTGAGTGCGCCTTTCGCCGGTGTTCTGGCCGACCGTTACGGTCGCCGCCCGGTGGCCATCGCGGCGGTGATCCTCTATGGGCTTGCCGGCAGTTCCGGTCTCGTCGCCGACAGCCTTCCGGGGCTGCTCATCGGGCGGGCGCTGCTCGGCGTCGCCGTGGCCGGTGTCATGACGGTCGCGACCGCGCTGGTGGGCGACTTCTTCAGCGGTGCCGGCCGAGACCGCTTCATGGGCCTTCAGGCGGCCTTCATCGGCATGGGCGGGCTCGTCTTCCTGACCGGCGGCGGGCTCCTGGCGGAGCTGCACTGGCGCGCACCCTTCTTCATTTACGCCATCGCATTCGGCCTCCTGCCGGCGATCGCCCTTTTCATTCCGGAGCCCGTGCTGGACAGACGGGCGGACACGGCTTCCCCGCGCGCCGCCTCGGCGGGACTGTTCACGATCCCGCTGACGGCCGTCTTTGTCGCCGCAGTCCTCAACAGCATCGTCTTCTACCTGATGCCGACACAGCTGCCGTTCCACCTGCGCGAACTCGGCACAGCCGCACCCATCCTGGCCGGTATGGCGCTGGGACTCATGACGCTCGCATCGGCGCTGATGTCCTTCTGTTACGGCCGCGTGCGCCGGCATGTGAGCGTGGCGGGGGTGTTTGCGCTGGGCTTTTTCTTGCTGGCGGGCGGCCTCGGGATCGTCGCGCTGGCAGAAGATTATACGGCGATCCTGCCCGGCGCTCTGCTGGCGGGATGCGCCATCGGCCTCGTCATGCCCAATCTCAACTCGGCGGCGATGGGACTCGCGGACGAGCGTCAACGCGGGCGGGTGGCCGGCATGCTGACGGCCAGCATTTTCTTCGGGCAGTTCATCTCGCCGCTGATCAGCCAGCCGCTCTCGGCTCAGGGCGATTACGCTAGCGCCTTTGGTTTCGGCGCAGCGATGATCATGGCCGCGTCGCTCACCGCCTTCACCGTTGCGGCGACGCGGCGAAGGCGCGGGATCGCATAGGCCCGGCGCCACGGCCGTGGAGCCTGTACGTTTGGCCGCATGCGCCGGTCAGAAACGGGCACCCGGGACCGACAGCGGGTTCTGCTCGAGGGCGGCACGGTCGGGCGTATCGACCGCCGCCTGCCCCGCGAAGGCGGCGAAGATGCGCTCGACATAGGTCGTGTCCAGCGCGTGGCCGATGACGACGATCCGTGTGCCGCGGTCGCCGTCGGGCCAGCTCTCCAGGAACTCGGGCCGGTGGAGCAGCCTCTGCGCACCCTGTATCACCATGGGGTGCGCCGGATCTTCCACCGTCTCGACCAGCCCCTTGATGCGCAGGATGCGGTCGCCCTGCTGGGTGGCCAAGAGGTCGAGAAAGTTTTCGACCGTCGCGCGTGGCAGCGGGCGGTCGTGCCTGAGCGAAACCGTCTGGAAGGCGGTCTCGTGCGCGTGATCATGAAGATGATGGTGTTCGTGCCCATCTTCGTCATGGCCCGACGCGGGGTCAGTTCCCCGGTCTCGGCCCGTTGCCGCCAGGAGGGCCGCGGACACCGTCTCGGGGGCCTGCGCATCGAGAAGGGGAGCCTCGCCATTGAGGGCTCTCAACGCGCGGACGAGATCTTGCCGCGCGCCCGCATCGGCAAGGTCGGACTTGGTCAGCACCAGGCGATCGGCGACGGCGACCTGCCGACGTGCCTCCTCGTGCGCGGTCAGCGTGGCGGCGCCGTTGACGGCGTCCACCACCGTCACCACACTCTCGATCCGGTAGAGGTGGGAAAGCGCCGGATGGGCCATGATCGCCTGCAGGACGGGAAGCGGGTCGGCCAGGCCGGTCGTCTCCACAATGACCCGGCGCAAGGTCCCACCCCGCTCGGCCACCGCGGACAACGTGTCGACGAGCGCCCCGCGCACCGTGCAGCACAGGCAGCCGTCGCCCAGTTCGATGATCCCGTCCGAGGCTCGCTCCACCAGAAGATGGTCGAGGGAGATCTCGCCGAACTCGTTGACGATGACGGCCGTTCCGGCGAGCGACGGGTCCTTCAGAAGCCGGTTGAGAAGCGTCGTCTTGCCGGCGCCGAGGAAGCCCGTCAAAACGCTCAGAGCGATCGGCATGCGCGAGGCCATCTCAGTCGCCTTCGCTGGCGACGGCCTGCCGCCCAGGATAGGGTGGGCGCGGCGTCGGTATCGGCACGTCGGCATAGCGCGGCGCCGTCGATTCCGGCCCGTCGGCGCCGCCCAGGCCCACCGCGACGATCTGCGGCTCGCGGGTCATCGGCCTGATCAGGGGCGAATCGAAGACGAGGCGGCCCTGCTCGTCGCGGTGCCCGCGGCGTTTTGCGACGGCTTCGGCGGAACAGATTTCCGGCCGCATGTCGGTTGCGACATGCCGATCAGGCGAAGACGGGCGGAGGCTTGCCAGCGTCTGCGCGGCGAAACTGCGCTTTTGGAAGCCCTGCGCCAGCAGTTCGGCCGCCCTTTCGGCCCGTTCCACCTGCGAGTGGGTGCCCAGGACGATGGCTGCCAGCGTGCGCCGGCCGCGGGTTGCCGTGGCGATGAGATTGAACCCGGAGGCGCAGACATAGCCGGTCTTCATGCCGTCAGCACCCTGGAAGCGGCCGATCAGGTAGTTGTAGTTGGTGAACTCCCTCTCGCCGTCGCGCACGCCCTCGATGGAGAAATAGCCGGCATAGGCGGGGAACTCGGTGCGGATGGCACGTACCAGAAGCGCTAGGTCGCGCGCGGTCGAGTATTGCCCGGTGGAATGCAGGCCATGCGCGTTGACGTAGTGGGTACCGGTCATGCCGAGCCGCTCGGCATAGGCATTCATGCGGACGACGAAAGCTTGTTCCGAACCGCCGACGCTTTCGGCGATCGCCGTGGCGATGTCGTTGGCCGACTTCACCATGATGATCTTCAGCGCGTTGTCCAATGTGAGGACCGAGCCGGGCTTATAGCCCATCTTGCTTGGCGGCTCCTTGGCCGCATTCTGCGAGATGCGCACGGGTGAGTTCATCTGCATCTCGCCGTTCCTGACCGCCTGGAAGGCGACATAAGCGGTCATCAGCTTGGTGAGCGAGGCGGGATACCAGCGCTTGAACGCATCCTCCTCGGCAAGGATCCGCCCGCTGCCGACATCGAAGAGCAGATAGGGACCGGCGAGAGCGTGCATTGAGGAGAGCGCCAGCATGAACGCTGCCGCTATGAACAGTTTTCCGCTGTGCCAAGAGCGCATGGGGTTATCCCGATTCCATGTGTTGCCTGCGTGGCGCCGATATCCGTAAGATGGCCGGGCGGGCCGCCGCGGACGTCCGGCTTTCCGGCCGCTTCGTTATCTAGCGCATATGTCGCGACGATGGCAAAGCCGCCGCTTCGATTGCGCTGCACTTCTTCCGTGATTTTCAAGTAAGGAGAAACTTTCCATGCCGATCCTGAACCGCGCTGCCGAACTGCATGGGGAGATCAGGGAGTGGCGCCGGGACCTGCACCGCACGCCCGAGCTCCTGTTCGCCGTGCACGAGACGGCGGCCTTCGTCGAGGCGAAGCTTCGCGCGCTCGGCTGCGACGAGGTGGTCTCCGGGATCGGCCGGACGGGGGTCGTCGGGCTGATCCGTGGAAAGCGCGGCCAAGGCCCATGCATCGGTCTGCGCGCCGACATGGATGCCCTGCCGATGGAGGAGGAGACCGGGCTTGCCTATCGCTCCACCGTCTCAGGCCGCATGCACGCCTGCGGTCACGACGGACATATGGCCATGCTTCTCGGGGCGGCCGGTTATCTCGCCGAAACGCGTAACTTCTCCGGGACGGTCGCGGTCATTTTCCAGCCCGCGGAAGAGGGTGGAGGCGGCGGTCGCGAGATGGTGAAGGACGGCCTGATGGAGCGCTTTGCGATCGAGCGCGTCTTCGGCATGCACAACCTGCCGGGCCTGCCGGTCGGCCAGTTCGCCATCCGGCCCGGGCCCATCATGGCGGCCACCGCCGAATTCGCCATCACCATCCATGGCCGGGGCGGCCACGCGGCGATGCCGCACACAACCGTTGATCCGGTCGTGGCGGCCGGGCAGATCATCGTTGCCCTGCAGACGATCGCTTCGCGAAATGCCGACCCGCTGGGCGCGCTCGTCGTATCGGTGACGCAGGTCCATGGCGGCGAGACGCACAATGTCATCCCCGACAAGGTGGAACTCGGCGGCACCGTGCGCACGCTCGACAGCACCTCGAACACGCGCGCCGAGGAGAGGATGCGCGCCATTTGCGCGGGCGTCGCCGCGGCACATGGCGCCGAGGTGGAGGTAAACTACCGGAACAACTATCCCGTCACCTTCAACCACGCCGGTGAAACGGCGTTCGCCGCCGATGTGGCACGGGAGATCGCCGGTGAGGGGCGGGTCGACACCGACGCACGCCCGTTGATGGCTGCGGAGGATTTCTCCTATATGCTCGAATCGCGCCCCGGCGCTTTCATTTTCCTGGGCAACGGCGACAGCGCTCCCCTCCACAGTCCGCAATACGACTTCAATGACGACGCCATACCGCACGGGGTGAGCTACTGGGTACGGCTGGCGGAAACAGCCCTTTCCGGCTAAGCCATTTCGGCTTGGCGAAACGGCCATGAAGCGTTATGAGTGGCGTGTTTCCGGTCCCGTAGCTCAGCAGGATAGAGCATCAGATTCCTAATCTGAGGGTCGCAGGTTCGAATCCTGCCGGGATCGCCATTCAAATCAGTTTGTCGATTGCCACGATAAATTGCCTTTTTGGACACTATATTGCCTTTGAGGCAGCAATACTGACCTATCTCCTGCCACCGCTCGATCGTGTCGGTGCAATGAGTAGCGGGATCGAGGGCTTTTGCGTCTCTCAAGAATGGCAGATCTTGTTTAGAAGTGCGTTCGGCGAGCGCGATTCACACTTCGAGCCCTGTACAGTCGTTCCCCGCCACGCCGCAGGAGCAAGCGCTGTGCGCCCCATCTCGGTCATTTAGTTTTGGCCCGAGACCTCCTAAAGGCGGCCGAATTGGCACTGCTGCACTAAGCAAAGTCCTGAGCTAAAGTGAAACTAGTGGGGGACTGTCATGCAACCAGATGACGCAGCTGAACAGAAGCGCAAGGAGGCCGCATCCTCCCTGCTGAGAGACATGGAAACGACGGCCGCGCGCATGCGCGCCCTGATTGTTGCCATGCCACCTCACGACCTACTCGGCTACATTTATGCTCAGCGCATGATGAAAGCGATGTCGGAACAGGACATTACTGCGGAAGAACGCGAGGCAGCTGACCCTGACGACCTCATCACCGAGAACCAGTTCCTGCTGGAGTATGTGCACGCGGTTCTCGCGTCCGACCCGGCTCCTGAGAAAGTCAATTTTGACGAAGAGAAATGCGCAGAACTCTTTGAGCTTGGTCGTGAGCTGCGGCAACAGGCCATGTTCTACGCTATGGCCACATCGGCTGACACGAAGGAAGGTGCTTTCGGCCCTGACACTGCCGACATAGAATACCACGCAAAATCCACCTGGGTATTGCTTCGCGGGAACCGCTATCAAGTTCTGGAGGGCGAATTTTACCGCTACGTGCTCGCGCCGCACGACGATGTACTGAGAGAGGTTTATGGCGTCGGTGCTGAAGAGATCGCGATCGGGTTTCAAGCCATGACCGATGCCACGCGCTCCGGCCATGCCGACGCCATCATGGAAATGATGAAGCAGTTCGACGCGGTACAGGCCTTCGCCAGGGCGGAAGGTAAGCGTCTGGAAGAGGTCATGGAGGCTTGGGCGGCGGACAACGCGGAACAAGCAAAGGCCGCCGGGCTGGCGTTTGATGACATGCTCCGGGGTGGCGTTGCCAACGTGAGCCGTCACACCAATCTTCCATCTGTTCTACTGGCGGATCTCGCCTACCAGCGCGGAGAAGAGAAGGAGTTCTTCGCGCCCGGAGACCATGCGGGCACCCCGTACCGGACGCTGCCTGCCCGCAAGAAGCCCCTTATCCAGCTCGGCTCCGACTACTACGCGGTCGACCCATGCTTCACTCGCGACGCGGGATATCGTGCGCTGCTGTTCAATCTGCTGCAGCATAAGCCTGACTACAAGGTGGCTTTCAATCAGCGGCAGAAGGTGATGAGCGAAGCCGCTTTCGCCGACATCCTGAACGCCCAGCTGCCGGGCGCGAAAGTTCTTCAAGAGGTCTACTACAAGGACCCGGCAAGCAAACAATGGTCGGAAAACGACACGCTAATCCTGATTGAAGATGTGCTGTTTCTCGTTGAAGCAAAGGCCGGGGCGGCCGCGACCATCGCGTCTCCGGCGCTCGACTTCGGTCGGCACGCCCAATCGGTGCAGGACCTGGTCATCAAGGCTTACAAGCAGAGCGAGCGCTTCTTCAACTATCTCAACTCGGCGGATGAAGTACCACTCTACCATTTTGTCGACGGCAAGTACGTCGAGTGCGCGCGTGTCCGGCGTGCGGACTACCGCGTGATGGTGCCGATTGGCTTGACGGTAGAATCGTTCTCGCCGTTTTCGACCTCTGCAAGGAGCTGCCGCAAGTCGAGTCGCTGCTCGGGAAACATGCATTCGTGTCACTTTCCATCGATGACCTGTTCGTGCTTAAGCGACTGCTACCTACGCCCGGGGAGTTTGCCCATTATATGGAAGTTCGACAGGCCGTCGCAGGTCTGCGCGGCGCCCATCTCTTCGATGAAGTCGATCACCTTGGCGCCTATCTAAAGAAGAATCGATTCGACCAGGACATGGCCGACCAACTTAAGGACGGCAAGGCGAGTATGGTCGTTTGGGATGGTATGAGCCACGACGTCGACCGGAGTTTCGAGGGCGAAGACTGGGAAAGCAGCCCCTTTCCTGCACAGGAGTTCCCGCAGGAAGTACTGAAACTTCTCGGAGCGCTCGATGCCCGTCGTGCATCAGGATGGCTTTCGGCTGAGAGTCACATCCGGAACCTTGGTGAGGAAGACCGGAACGACCTTGCGACGATGCTGGCCAAGCTTCGCAAGTCGCTCAACAAGCATCCCGCCCGCTACTTCCTTTACGGAAGTGACACGCCCTTCTTTATCTGGTTGCAGAGATCAGGCGATAAGATTGACTGGCAAAAAGTCCACGATAAAGCCGGTGCCGCAGCGCTCCTTACCCCGACCGCTGACATGACCGGGATCATGATCGAAGCTACTGCTGGCGGTATCTATAAGACGGCATATACATTCGAGGTCGCCAAACCTTCCTCGCGCATCGACAACAACGCCCACATTTATGATGATGCGGAGCGGATGAAAAAGCGTGCACAGGCCCACTCCCAGCCTCCGGCCGCTCAAGCACAAAAAATGCCCCGGGTCGGGCGCAAACCAGGGCGCAACGATCCCTGCCCATGTCAGAGCGGGCTGAAATACAAGAAGTGTCATGGTCGCTGAACGTCGCGATCAGAAAATCGTTCGTAGCGTTCTAAAACTTGTAATCCGCGATGGTGTCGAGGAAGGCGCTATCGCCGTCAGCCAAATCGTCAAGCATATGAAAGTTCATCGGCTGTGGAGCGTCAACAATCAGGAGTCCTCTAACTTCGGGGATTTTCGGCAGCTTCAAGTTTTTTGCTATCGCATCCGCTCGCTCCCGCAGATATTGAACTCTCCGGACGTGACGAAGCATCTTATCCGGTTTTTCACGCTCTTTTGAATCCCGAATGGTCCGACCTCGGTACTCCGACATTCGGGCTGCTGCCTCTGTTTCTGTGCGGCAAAGCCTCAAATCCTTCGCCTCTATCGCGTAGACACGATCCCGAGCCTCGGTGATGGCAAAAACATCGACATCGCCCAACTCCGGCGGCACTTTCTGGTTTAGGATGGCAGACAATTTTGATCGCGGGGTAGCATCCAGGCCGAGTTCACGCAGGCGCTGCGCCACAGTTTCCTCGAACGCCTCTCCGGCAAGCCGCCCCTGCTCTCCGGCATAGCTTCGTGCCTGCGCGTCAATGTTGATATTTCCAATCTGTGATTCGCTGCACCTGCGCCGGTCTCACCGGTTTCATGTCAGGTTCTGTGCGTCTAGCTCAGCAAACTGGGGCGGCCGTGGAGTGAAGGTGGTCCATCCGTTGATGTCAGGTTTCGAGCACCGATGGAAATTGTCGGCTCCTGGGTGCGACAAACGGCACAGTTCCACCCTTCTGAGACAGAAGGAGCTGGATAGATCGACCCTTTCGCGACCTCCGCGAGCAGGTGAATTCGGTCCGTTTCTGCCGAATGGTGGCGGTCGATCAGGCTGAACGTCCCGCAAAGGGATCAACCCTCAACTGGAGCAACATCCCGACCGTATCGGCTTCGCCTCAATGCTCCACGATCCGCCCGTTTGAAACGCGATCGATGTTGATGCCCTTCACCTTCACAATTGACCCTGTAGGCTCAATGTTCATCCACCGCCCGGAGTGCGTCCCTTCGCCCGTGACGCGAGTGACAACTCGGTCGCCGTCGCTGATCATGTCCTCGATTTGCATCCTAAAGTCGGGAAACGTAGTCAGCAGTCCTGCGACATGCGCGCGAAGGGCCTCTGCGCCACGCCCGGCCTGCTCGTTGTTGTGATCGACATAATCGTCAGCTACCAACGGGAGCGCAGCCTGCAAGTCCTGAAACAGGCATTCATAGAACCGCTTGACGAGTTCCTTCGAGGTATCGGCTGACATAAGGGCGTCCTGGATCCCGCTGTTCTTCATGTGAGAATTGCAAACGTAGCGGAGGCCATTTTCTATGTCGCCCTTGAGCCCGATGCCGCCGCCCAGTCGCGCAACGGCAAATACTCTGGCAAAAAGGGCAAAATAACTGAAAGTGCCAGAATTTGACCCTTTTACTTTCAATGGGTTAGGAAGCGGCCAGAGGCAAAATAGCGTGTCACTTAACACAGTGGTTTATTCTGATGTGACGTTTGGATGTTGTCGATGTGGGTTACAAAAGGGTGACAAAGCCTCTCATGCTTGTTGCCATCGCGGGTCTCATCTTCCTGCCAGACAAAGCTTGACCCACCTACCGGCCCCCCCCTTTCCTGAATGGATCCCATCCACTACCCACATATCAATCTGGACGCTTTAGCACCCCGATTTCAGGTGCGCGTTGGGCGACCTTGAACCCGTCGACCCCTTCCAATCAGTTTCTCACCGCCGGTTTCCTCGTCAGGCAGGTCCAGCTTTGGCATGGCTGACCTCCAGCGGCTGCACGAGTTCGTAAAGGCTGATGACATGGGGTTCCGACGCCCCGCTCAAGACTGCTGATATATTTGCTGACCGGAGCCGGAGCGGGGCCACGCGCTTGCGGCGCTCTGCAACCATTCACCCAATCACTTCATCCAGGCATTTGCGAAGACGTTCGGACAGCCGCCTTACAAGTTCCTCACCAACATGCGGCTCGATTTTGCCGAGCGTCTGCTTGTCGAA
>NZ_JBHSUM010000049.1:0-27863 GCF_042660605.1 Nitratireductor sp. GCM10026969 | reverse complement strand
CGGGGCGCTACACGAACGTCTTTGCGCTCGCCCGCGCCACAACGCTCCTGGCGGCGAGCGCGGCCGCAGTGCCGGCCGTCGACACCGTCTTCCCCGCCTTCCGCGACGAGAACGGCTTCGCCCGCGAATGCTTCGAGGCCGAGCGTGACGGCTTCACCGCCAAGATGGCGATCCACCCTGCGCAGGTGCCGGTGATCAATGCCGCTTTCACGCCCTCCGCGCGAGCAGTGGCCGAAGCCCGCCGTGTCGTCTCGGCCTTCACGGAAGCCGGTGAAACAGGCGTGGCGAGCCTAGACGGCGCGATGATCGACCGTCCCCACCTCCTGCGCGCCGAGCGCATCATCGCCCGCGCCAAGCTGGCGGGTCTGGAAGAGTAGGGCCTGTGGACTCAGCCCGGAAAGACCCCCTCTCTTGCAAATTCTAAGGGCTTGGGCGTTGCCCAAACCCAAGAATTTGCTTTCTCCCCCGCCAAGGGGGAGATAACAGAGGCATCATCGCTGCTGCCAATCACAAGCCTTGGCGATTTGCAGCAAGGCGTGTGCCATTCTTTCTCCCCCTTGGCGGGGAGAAAGCGATTTCAACATCTTAGCTGGAGCGAAGCGGAGGCTAAGTGTTAGAAATCGCAAGAGAGGGGCTGCACGCACTGATACCTACTACAGCCCCTAACCCTTCCGATCCTTCCAGCGCGGACGGCGCATGGCGAAGGTCTCCGTCACTGCAGCATAATCCATATAGCCGAGGCGGGAGAGGTTCTGCGCCTTGGTGACGTCGAACAGCCCGTTGGTAAGCATGGCATCGTCGATGTGCACGCCGATCACCTCCCCCATGACCACGAACAGGCCCGCCGGACGTCCGTCGAGCCCGCGCGGCTCCAACACCTCCGTCACCTTGCATTCGAGGGCGGCCGGCGCTTCGGCCACGCGCGGACAGGTGACATGCCGGCAGGGGGCGGGGGTCAGGCCGGCAAGGGCGAACTCGCTCACGCCGGCAGGCGCGTCGATGGCGCTTTCATTCATTTTTTCCGCCAGGGCGCGGCCAACCAGATTGACCACGAATTCGCCGGTCTCGCGGGCGATGGATGCGCTGTCCTTCTCCCCTTCCGAGGAAAACCACACTAAAGGCGGTTTGCTGGAAAGGGCATTGAAGTAGGAATAGGGGCCGAGATTGAGCGCGCCGTCCGGCCGGCACGTGGAGATCCAGCCGATCGGCCGCGGCGCCACGATCGCCTTGAAGGGATCGTGCGGCAGGCCATGGCCGTTGCGCGGTTCGTAGAACATCACGACTGCTCCCAGGGCCCGGCATAGTCGGTGAAGAGAGCGGAAGCATCAGGGCGCGGACGGTCGGGCGTGCCGCCGGGATGGCTGCCTATATGCACGAAGCCGACCACCCGTTCATGCGGGGCGATGCCCAGAATGCGCCGGCCCTCCGCAAGATCGGAATACCAGTTGGTGATGAGGTTCGTGCCGTAGCCGAGCGCGTTTGCGGCGTGGATGAGGTTCATCGCCACCATGCCGCCGGACAGGAACATTTCCCACTCGGGAATCTTGTCGCTCTCCTTGGGACTGGAGACGACACCAATCACCAGCGGCGCACGCGAAAACCGGGTCAGCTCCTTCTCCCGCTGCCCCCGGCTCAAGGGGCCCTGGTGCGTTTCGGCGAGATCGGCAAGCATCCGACCCACACGCTCGCGCACCTCGCCGTGGTAGCGAATGAAGCGCCACGGCGCCAGCATGCCGTGGTCCGGCACGCGGATGGCGGCTTCCAGCATCGTCTCCAGTTCTTCATCCGACGGCGCCGGCGCGACGAGCTCATGGATCGGCGGCGAACGGCGTGCGCGCATGAAGTCGATAAACGGCTGGTTCAAGGTCAAGCTCCTGTTGTCGCTGATGGAGGGCGCACGGCAAGCGGCAAGTGCGGTCTTGAAATTGCCACCCCGCTGGGCTTCAAAGCAAGCATGAGGTTTTCTGTCAGGCGATTCGTCACACTTCTTGCCGCCGCATTTCTCGGCATGGCCGCCCCTTATGCGGTCGGGCAGGAAGGCGATGCCTCGCTCGACAAGCTGCGCCTGCCCGGCCTCAACGAATATCTTCCGCCCCAGAACCGGTCCCCCCTGGCACTGGAGGAAATGGGCCAGGTCACGCTTTCGGCGCAGCTCACCGAGGAGGCCGGCGAAATCCCCCGCGGGCTTGTCTGGCGGGTGTTCTCGCCCGAGCCCGACCGAAACGGCAAACTGCCGCTGATCGCCACCGCGCAAGGTGGCACGAGCGTCCTGTCGCTGTCACCGGGCAGCTATCTGGTGCACGCGGCCTACGGCCGTGCGGGCGCGACCAAGCGCATTACGGTGGGGAGCGAGCCGAAGAGCGAACGCCTGGTGCTCGACGCCGGCGGGCTGAAGCTGGACGCGGTGCTTTCGGGCGGCGTGCGCATCCCCCACGACCGGCTGCGCTTTTCCATCTACGAAGCCGAGCCGGAAGCCACGGGCGAGCGGCCGCTCGTCATCCCCAACGTCAAGCCGAACGCGGTGGTCCGGCTCAACGCCGGCACCTATCACGTCGTCTCCACCTATGGCTCGGTCAACGCCGTGATCCGCTCCGACATCCGCGTCCATGCGGGCGAGCTGACGGAAGCCACCGTGGAGCACCGGGCCGCCCAGCTCACCTTGAAGCTGGTACGCGAACCCGGCGGCGAGGCCATCGCCGACACGGCCTGGTCGGTCGTGACCGAGACCGGCGAAATCGTCCGCGAGACGGTGGGCGCCTTCGCCTCCATGGTCCTGGCCGAAGGCGAATACACCGCGGTCGCGAGAAACCGCGACCGCATCTACCAGAGCGACTTCACCGTCGTCCCCGGACGCAATCAGGACGTCGAGCTTCTCCCCGATGATCTCGTCGAGGCCGCAGACACGTTGACGGACTGAAAGCGGACAGATCAACGAAGCATCAAAATCACAGCGCAGATCTTCTGTCTGCACGTATTTCCTGCTCTCTGAATTGGCCTCCGTACAGCCGGAGTTCCACCCTTGGGCGCGCACCGCCGAACATCCCGGCCGCGCTTCCAACGGCCGGGACATGCGGTGACGATACGGCGATCGGGCCTACAGCCCCAGTCCGCCGATGCAGACATATTTGGTGTCGAGATAGTCCTCGATGCCCTGATGGCCGCCCTCTCTTCCGAGGCCGGATTCCTTCATCCCTCCGAACGGTGCCTCCACCGTGGTGATGATGCCTTCGTTGACGCCTACGAGCCCGTATTTCAGCCCCTCCATCACGCGGAAGGCGCGGCCGAGGTCACCGGTATAGAAGTAGCAGGCCAGGCCGAAGACCGTGTCGTTGGCGAGCGCGACGCCCTCTTCCTCCTTTTGGAAGCGGAAGATCGGCGAGACCGGGCCGAAGATCTCCTCCTGCATGAAGCGCATGTCGGGCGAGGCGTCGGCGATGACGGTCGGCTCGAAAAAAGTGCCGCCCAGCGCGTGCCGCTTGCCGCCGGTCACGAGGCGCGCGCCCTTCCCCGTCGCATCGGCAATCAATTCCTCCACCTTGCCGACCGCCTTGTCGTCGATCAGCGGGCCCTGCTGCGTGCCGTCGTCGAGACCGGGGCCGACCTTGAGTTTGTCGGTGGCTTCCACCAGCTTCTCGACGAAGCGGTCATAGACACCCTCCTGCACGAAGAAGCGGTTCGTGCACACGCAGGTCTGGCCGGAATTGCGGTATTTCGCCGCCACCGCGCCCTGCACGGCGCGCTCGACGTCGGCGTCGTCGAAGACCAGGAACGGCGCGTTGCCGCCAAGTTCCATCGAAACCTTCTTCACCGTGCCGGAGGCTTTCTGCATCAGGATTTTGCCGACCTCCGTCGAGCCCGTGAAGGTGATCTTGCGCACCAGCGGATTCTCGGTGAGTTCGTCGCCGATTTCCGATGCCGATCCCGTGACGATGTTGACCACGCCCTTCGGGAAACCCGCTTCCTCCGCAAGCACGCCCCAGGCAAGGCCCGAATAGGGCGTCTGCGAGGCGGGCTTGGCGACCGCCGTGCACCCGGCGGCAAGTGCCGGTCCGATCTTGCGGGCGAGCATGGAAGAGGGAAAGTTCCACGGCGTAATCGCGCCGATCACGCCGACGGGCTCCTTGGTGACGAGGATGCGCCGGTCGGCCCAGGGAGACGGCACGACGTCGCCGTAGACGCGCCGCCCCTCTTCGGCAAACCACAGGATGTAGGCCGCCGACATGCCCACCTCCCCCTTGGCCTCGGCGAGCGGCTTGCCCTGCTCGAGCACCAGGAGTTCGGCAAGGGAGTCCTGATTGTCCATGATCACGTCGTGCATCCGGCGCAGGAGCTTGGCGCGGTCGTTGGCCGAGGTCTTCTTCCACGACTGGAAAGCGTCTTGCGCCGCCTCGATCGCGCGCCTCGTCTCGGCGCGGCCGGATTTGGGCACGGTGCCGATCACCTGGCCGTTCGCCGGGTTGGTGACCTCGATCGTACTGCCCGAATCGGCCTCGACCCACGCGCCGCCGATATAGTTCGCCTCGCGCATGAAATGGCTTGTCTTCTTCAGCATTCTTCCTCCTTTCGCGCCGATCGCGCCTCCGACCGCATGCTTTGCCCGTGTGTCCGCAGACTGGTTCAACACCCGCCGCACGGCAAGCGCCACGAACGGGTGCGTGACGGGCCAGCCCTGCTTAAAGTTAGTGCCGTCCGGATCACCTGCAAGACACTTCGCCCGCATCCATCGCGCGCCGGGCACGATCAGCCGAACACCCTTTCGGCAACGGCGAGCCAGAAGGCGGTGGTGAAGACCGCCACGGCGGTGGCGATGCTCATGGCATTGGACGAAAGAGCCTGTCCCGTGCCGAAACGGCTTGCGATGAGATATGGGTTGACGCCGGAGGGCAGCGATGCAGCCGCCACCACCACCTTGGCGCTCAAGGGCGGCAGTCCAACGAACTTGGCGAATGCCAACGCCACGGCCGGCATGAGGAACAGCTTGACCGACGAGACAGCAAGCGCCGGCCGGATGTCGCCCTTGATGCCATAGCGCCTGAGGCCGAGCCCGACGGCGAACAGCGCCACCGGGGCGGCGACGTCTGCAAGCGCGTTCACGAGCCTCTCCATGAGCGTGGGCATCTGCAATCCCGAAAAGCGCCACAGGAGCCCGGCCAGGATGCCGAGGATCAGCGGATTGGTGAAGAGGCCGTGGATAAAATCGACGAACACCGCCGCAAGACCCCTTGGCGCCTCCTCGCCGCCCAGCCAGGCAAACAATATGATGGTGGCGGCCATCATGACCGGCAGGTGAACGGAAAGGAGGAGCGACAGGATCTCGAAGCCCTGCTGGCCGTAGACGCCCAGCATGAAGGGAATGCCCAGAAGCGCGAGATTGGAGAAGCTCGCCGCAAGGCCACCGACAATGCCCGCCCGGCTGCCACGCTTGAAAAGGCGCATCACCATGAACTGCCCCGCTCCCCAGACCAGGATTATGGTCGCGAAATAGGTCAGCCACAATTTCCATGGCAGGCTGTCGCCGAAATCGGCGCCGGCCATGGTCCTGAACAGAAGCAGGGGCACCGCCACCCCGACCGCGAAGTCCGACAGGGCCTCGCCCGTTTGCTCGTCCAGCAGGCCCAGCCATCCGCTGACATAACCCAGCGCAACCAGTCCGAAGATGAAGGTGATCGTTTCGACGAGGGGAGACATCGGCACCTGCTTTATGGCACCTGCCCGCCTGCGACAAGCGCGTGCAGCACCACACGCGCAAGAAGCTGTGATTGCACCTGACCTTGCCGAACTCCTATATGGGACTTCTCACGGAAGGAATGTCCATGCTCCGCTTCTTCGTCGCCCTACTCGCCCTCCTCGCTGCGGCGCCCGCCGGGACGACGGAGGCCGGCTGGGCGCTGTTGCGCAATGGCGGCCAGGTGGTGCTCATCAATCACGCCCATGCGCCCGGCAGCGGCGACCCCGCCAACTTCGATATCGAGAACTGCACCACCCAGCGCAACCTGTCCGACCGCGGGCGGCAGCAGGCGCGCCGTATGGGCGCCCTCTTCTTCGCCCGCGCCGCGCCCATCGAGCGCGTCCTGACGAGCCGCTACTGCCGCGCACGCGACACCGCCGACCTCGCCTTCGGCGACAACGCGGTGGAGATCTTCGAGGCGCTCGACTATTTCGAGCCGGGTTCGAAGGCAGAAGAGGTCCAGACCGAAGCCGTTCTGGAGCGTATCCGCGGCTACAGCGGCGCCGGCAACCTGCTCATGGTGACGCATCAGCCCAACATCCAGGCCCTCGCCGGCGTCAAGGCACGCGAAGGTCAGGCCATCATCCTTTCGCGCTCGGGCGAAACCATCGGGGTGGCGGCCCGCGTCGGCTTCGACTAAATTGTCATCTGCAATATGGGGTTTGCACCGGGCATGTCTTGCTTCGCCCTTTTCCTGCCGCGAAAAACCGATTAGACAGCCGACCATCCGACAAGAACCGAATCCCCACCTTCGAGGGAACCGCAGTGACGACAACATTCGACAAGGTTGCCGAGATCATCGCCGAAACGAGCGAGGTCGAGCGCGACAAGATTACCCCGGACAGCCACACGATCGACGACCTCGGCATCGACAGCCTGGATTTCCTGGACATCGTTTTCGCGATCGACAAGGAATTCGGCATCAAGGTGCCGCTGGAGCAGTGGACCCAGGAGGTCAACGACGGAAAGGTCCCGGCCGAGGAATATTTCGTCATGAAGAACCTGTGCGCCAAGATTGACGGCCTGATCGCCGCCAAGGCGGCCTGAGCACCGGTCCGGCGGCAGCGAGGCGATATGGACCCGAAGGACGTCGTCATCACTGGTCTCGGCATCGTTTCGTCGCTGGGCGTGGGTGCGGACACGCACTGGCGCGCACTGACGACGGGCACGCCTTCCCCGGTTCTCGACGAGGAGCGCTTCGCTCCCTACACCGTCCACCCGCTGCCGGAGATCGACTGGAGCACGCAGATCCCGAAGCGCGGCGACCAGCGCCAGATGGAAACCTGGCAGCGCCTCGGCACCTACACGGCCGGGCTGGCGCTCGAGGATGCCGGCCTGAAGGAAGACCTGGAACTGTGTGCCGCCATGGACATGGTGGTGGCGGCCGGAGGCGGCGAGCGCGACGTGGAGGTCGACCAGGCCATTCTGGACGCCTCGCTGACGCGCAACGACCATGACATCCTCCTGAACGAGAAGCTGACCACCGAGCTCAGGCCGACGCTCTTCCTGGCGCAGCTTTCCAATCTACTGGCCGGCAACATCTCCATCGTTCACAAGGTCACCGGCTCCTCGCGCACCTTCATGGGCGAGGAAGGCGCCGGCGTGGCGGCAATCGAGACGGCGGCCGCGCGCATCCGTTCCGGCCAGTCGAGTCATCTCCTGGTGGGCGCCTCCTTCCAGACCGAGCATCCCGACATGCTTCTGGCCTATGAACTCGGCGGCTTCCTGCAGCGTGGCGGCTGGTCGCCGGTCTGGCAGCGGCGGCCGGACGACGGCGGCGTCATCACCGGCTCGGGCGCCGCCTTCCTGGTGCTGGAATCGCGGGCACATGCCGAAAAGCGCGGCAGGAAGCCCTACGCCGCGATCGGCCCGGTCGTCTCCGGCCGCGCACAGCGCAGGGGCGAGGCCCTCCGGGAAACGCTCGAAACCATGCTGAGCGGCCTTGGCGGCGACGATGCTCCGATGCTCGCCATCTCCGGCGCCTCCGGGGCACATGCGGCTAGCCGGGCGGAAAAGGCCGTTCTGGACGCCCACGGCAATCTCGTGCCACGCGGTTTCTCCTCCCTGACCGGGCATTTGAAGGAAGCTCAGTTTCCCTTCGCCGTGGCGCTCTCCGCGCTCGCGGTCCATCACGGACGGGCCTACCCTTCCTTCGACGCGGAGAACGAGAAAACCTACGAGCCCAGGCCTTCAGCCGTGCTGGCAACGGCGGTCGGCTACAACTGCTTTGAGGGCATGGGGCTGGTGCTCCAGCCCTGAGCGAGAAAGGCAGAGACGTGAAGACGACGGACAGCTTCGGAAGACCGCTTGTCGCCGTCACCGGCATGGGCGTGGTCACCTCGCTCGGCCAGGGCAAGCGCGATAATTGGGAAGCGCTGACCGGCGGACGGTCCGGCATTCACCGCATCACCCGCTTTCCCAGCGATCATCTCGCAACCACGATTTCCGGCATGGTCGACTTCCTGCCCGAAAGCACGCGCGGGTCAAGCCCACTCACCTTCGCGCTGGCGGATATCGCGGCCGAAGAAGCCATCGGCGAGGCGGGCCTGCCGGCAGCCGATTTCGGCGGTCCTCTGTTCCTCGCGGCTCCCCCGGTCGAGCTCGACTGGCACCACCGCCTCCGGCTCTACGCGCAATCGGAGCGCTCCGGCGACTGGCGCAGTCTGATCGAGGCGGCGCGCAAGGCCAACGAGACGGCGCTTTTCGACGAGAGCCAGTTCGCCACCATCGCCGACCGGCTGTCGGACAAATACGGCACGCGCGGCCTGCCCGTCACGCTTTCCACCGCTTGCGCCTCCGGCGCCACGGCCATCCAGCTCGGCGTGGAGGCGATCCGCCGCGGCGAATGCGACCGGGCGCTTTCCATCGGCACGGACGGCTCGGCCACGGCCGAAGCGCTTATCCGTTTCTCGCTCCTTTCGGCGCTCACCACCCAAGACGAGGTGCCGGAAAAGGCCTCGAAGCCCTTCTCCAAGGACCGCAGCGGCTTCGTGCTCGCCGAAGGTTCAGGCGCCCTCGTGCTGGAATCGCTGGAAAGCGCGCTTGCCCGCGGCGCCGAGGTGCTCGGTGTCGTCCGCGGCTGCGGCGAGAAGGCGGACGACTTCCACCGCACGCGCTCGAAGCCCGACGGTTCGCCCGCCACCGCGGCTGTCGTGGCCGCCCTTTCCGATGCAGGCATGCAGGCCGACGAGATCGCCTATATCAACGCCCATGGCACCTCGACGCCGGAAAACGACAAGATGGAGCATATGTCGCTCTCGGCCGTCTTCGGCGAACGCATGCCCACCCTCCCGATCTCCTCCAACAAATCGATGATCGGCCACACCCTGTCGGCGGCCGGTGCGGTGGAGGCGGTCTTCTCGCTGCTCACCATGCGCGACGGCGTTATCCCGCCCACCATCAACTACGATGTGCCGGACCCGTCGATCGAGCTCGACGTGGTGCCGAACGCGAAGCGCGAGGCCGACGTTGCAACGGTCCTGTCCAACTCCTTCGGCTTCGGCGGGCAGAACACCTGCCTTGTCATGGCACGCGAAGCGGGCTAAGCCGTCGCGACTGTTGGGAATTGGTATGTTGTGCGTGCCTCCACCCTCGCCCTTCGACAGGATGAGGATGTAGGCAAGGCGAGGTTAGCGGCACGTCCACCTGAGATGGACAGGCGCGAATGTGAGCCCTCATCCTGAGCCTGTCGAAGGACGAGGGCGGGATGCCGGACCACGCCCCGATTCCTGCGGACCATAAAACGCTCCAGCGTTCCAGCACGAGACCTTTCTCCATGCGCGCATTGCAACTCATCGCCGACCGCAAGCTCGAGATCACCGATATCCCGCCCCCGCCCCCGCCGGCACAGGGCGAGGTGACCGTTCGCATTTCCGCCGTCGCGCTCAACCATATCGACGTGTGGGGCTGGCGCGGCATGGCCTTTGCCAAGCGCAAGCTGCCGCTGGTCGTCGGCGCCGAGGCGAGCGGCGTGGTGGATGCCGTCGGTCCCGGCGTGAGCGGCCTTGCGCCCGGCCAGCTCGTTTCCATCTACGGCGCGCGCACCTGCGGGCTCTGCCGCCCCTGCCGCGAGGGCCGCGACAATCTGTGTGAGCATGTCGGCGGCGTTCACGGCTTCCATCTCGACGGCTTCGCGCAGGAGAAGATCAACCTGCCGGCCCGCCTCCTGGTCCCCGCCCCGCCCGGCGTCGACGATATCGGCGCCGCCGTTACGCCGGTCACCTTCGGCACGGTCGAGCACATGCTGTTCGACAATGCCAGGCTCGAACCCGGCGAAACCATTCTCGTCCATGCCGGCGGCTCGGGGATCGGCTCCGCGGCGATCCAACTCGCCAAGCGCATGGGCTGTACGGTCCTCACGACAGTCGGCTCGGATGAAAAGGTCGAGAGAGCCCGGGCACTGGGCGCCGACCATGTGATCAACTATCGCGAGGACCGTTTCGAGGGTGCGGTGCGCAAGATCACCAGGAAGCGCGGCGTCGACGTCGTTTTCGAGCACGTGGGCGCCGATACCTGGGCCGGCTCCATGCTCTGCCTGAAGCGCGGCGGCCGCCTGGTCACCTGCGGCTCCACCTCCGGTGTATCGACGAACATGAACCTGATGCAGCTCTTCCAGCAGCAGCTCAAGATCCTCGGTTCCTTCGGCTGCCGCATGGAAAACATGGCCGACGCCATGCAGAAGATGGCCGCGGGAATCGTCACACCGGTGATCGACACCGAGGTCGGCTTCGAGGAGATCGACACCGCGCTCGCCCGCATGGAAGGCCGCGACGTCTTCGGCAAGATCATTTTGCGCGTCGGTTAGGTCCGAGATTGCGTATATGATTTCGCCGCCGGCCCCCTCTCTTGCAAATTCTAAGGACTTGAGCATTCGCTCAAGCCCAAGAATTTGCTTTCTCCCCCGCCAAGGGGGAGATAGCGCCGGCATCGGCCTCTCCGCCAATCGCCAACATCGGATAATGGCTAAGGCGATGGTGCAGCGCACCTATCTCCCCCTTGGCGGGGGAGAAAGCGATTTCTTAGGTTTAGCGAAGCTAAGCCTTAGAAATCACAAGAGAGGGGGCCCCGCGGCAGCACTCATTCGCACCACCCCGCCGCGCCCTGCCACAAAATGAAGCCCCTCCTCCGCAAACTCGGCCGCAGCCTCAAGACCGCCGAGCACTGGCTGACGGCGCAGGTCTCGCTTGCCGCCCTCGCCCTTCTGCGCCGCCTGCCACCCGACAAGGCGCTGAATTTCGCCGAGCGCGTCGCCCGCAGGATCGGCCCGTTGTTCGGCCGCCACCGCGTGGCGCTCGACAATCTGCGCAAGGCCTATCCGGAGAAATCCGACGCCGAGATCGAAGCGATCGCCTCCGACATGTGGGCCAACATGGCGCGGCTGGCGGTCGAGTACGTCTTTCTCGACAAGCTGTTCGACTTCGATCCCGAAGCGGCCGAGCCCGGCCGTGTCGAGGTCGAGGGCATAGAGATCTTCAAGCGCGTGCGCGCCGAGGACCGGCCGCACATCTTCTTCACCGCCCATATCGGCAATTTCGAATTCTTGCCGATCGCCGCGGCCACCTTCGGCCTCGACGTGAGTTCCCTCTTCCGCCCGCCCAACAATCCCTACATTGCCGACTACATCCACCGCACCCGCCGCACGGCGATGGGCAGGCTCGTCCCCTCGCGCGCGGGCGCGGCATTGCAGCTTGCCCGCATCCTGGAAGAAGGCGGTAATATCGGCGCGCTGGTGGACCAGAAGTTCATGCGTGGCGTGCGCACGCGCTTCTTCGGCCGCGAATGCAACACCAGCCCGCTCGTGCCCAAGCTCGCCCGGCAATACGATTGCGATGTCTATCCCGCCCATTGCATCCGTCTGCCCGGCGGGCGTTTCCGGCTGATGGTCGGCGAAAAGCTCGTGCTGCCGCGCGATGAGGGCGGCGGCGTGGACATCGAGCGCATGGCCCAGCAGCTGAACGACGTGGTGGAGGAATGGGTGCGCGCCGACCCCGGGCAATGGATGTGGTTCCACAAGCGCTGGGATATCCGCGGCAAGCGGCGGCGCTGACGCCGGTCGGGTGTCGCCGGGACAAAGCGCCCGGCGGGCGATTTACTCACCGCCTGTTTCGCGCTTCAATCGAAGCGCGTCATGCGCATGGGAATCAGGGAGACGGAGATGAAGAGATTCGCCACGATGCTCGGTGCGGCAGCGTTGCTGCTGGCCTCCGGCTCGGCCTCCTTGGGCGCGCGCGGCGACATCGTTCTCGGTGTGGTCCTGGAGCCGCCGCATCTCGACCCCACCGCCGGCGCGGCCGCCGCCATCGATGAGATCGTCTACGCCAACGTGTTCGAGGGCCTCACGCGCATCGGCCCCGATGGCCAGGTGCGGCCCGCTCTTGCCGAGAGTTGGGAGATCTCCGACGACGGGACGACATACACGTTCACCCTGCAAAAAGGCGTGACCTTCCACGACGGCACGGCCTTCAATGCCGACGACGTGAAATTCTCGCTCGAACGCGCCATGGCCGAGGACTCGACCAATGCGCAAAAGGTGCTCTTTTCCGCCATCGCCGCGGTGGAAGCCGTCGACCCGACGACCGTGAAGGTGCGGCTCAAGCATCCGCAAGGCTCCTTCCTCAACAATATGGGATGGGGCGACGCGGTGATCGTGGCCCCCGAATCGGCCGCGACGAACAAGGAGCACCCGGTCGGTACCGGCCCGTTCATGTTCGACGACTGGGCCAGGGGCGCCTCCGTCACCCTCGTGAAAAACCCGGACTACTGGGGCGAGCCCGCGGCTCTTGAGAAGGCTGAATTCCGCTTCATCCCCGACGCGGCCGCGGCCGTGCCGGCGCTCCTTTCCGGCGACGTTCACGCCTTTCCCAACCTGCAGGCCGGCGACGCGCTGCCCCAGTTCGAGGCCGATCCCCGCTTCGAGGTGGTGATCGGCGTGACGGAGGGCGAGACGATCCTGGCCACCAACAACGGCAAAAAACCGTTCGATCAGTTGAAGGTACGCCAGGCCATCGCCCACGCGCTCGACCGCGACGATATCATCCTCGGCGCCACATCGGGCAACGGCGTGCCCATCGGCTCGCATTTCTCACCGGCGAACGAGGCCTATCTGGACCTCACCGATACCTATCCCCACGACGTCGAGAAAGCGAAGGCGCTGCTCACCGAGGCGGGCTATCCGGACGGCTTCACCGCCACGCTGAAGCTGCCGCCACCGCCCTATGCGCGCCAGGCCGGCGAGATCGTCGCCTCGCAGTTGCGTGCCGTCGGCATCGATCTGGAGATCGTCCCGGTGGAATGGGCACAATGGCTCGAACAGGTCTTCACCAACAAGGACTACGACCTGACCATCATCTCCCACACCGAGCCCAACGACATCAACATCTACGCGCGCGACGACTACTACTTCAACTACGACAACCCCGCCTTCGACGCCGTGATGGAGGAACTCGAGAGAACCGCCGATCCGGAAGAGCGCAAGGCGCTTTACGGCCAGGCGCAGCGCATCATCGCCGAGGACGCGGTGAACGGATTTCTGTTCCAGCTTCCGAAGGTCGGGGTGTGGGATGCGCGGCTGGAAGGCCTTTGGGAGAACATGCCCATCCAGGCCAACGACCTGACGCAAGTGCGGTGGACGGACTGAGAGTTCGGCAAGGCGTGCACTCCACGTCGGCTCCTCCGCCCTTCGACAGGCCCAGGGCGGTGAATTCGAATGGGTGCCGCCATTTCCGCGCGCGAAGACCACGAGACCGCCCATGACCGCTTATGTCATCAAGCGTTTGACCGTCGGCGTCCTCACCCTCCTCGTCGCCTCGCTCGTCGTCTTCGGCGCCCTGGAAATCCTTCCCGGCGATCCGGCGCGCATCATGCTGGGCATGAACGCAAGCCCCGAAGCGCTGGAGGCACTGCGCAGCCAGATGGGCCTCGACCGCCCGGTGGCCCTGCGCTACCTCTCCTGGATCGCCGGCATGGCAACGGGCGATTTCGGCCGCTCCTACACCTATTCCTCGCCCGTCGTCGCACTTATCGCCGAGCGGGTGGCCGTTTCCCTGCCCCTGGCGCTCATCGCGCTCGCCCTTTCCACGGCCATTGCCCTTCCGGTCGGCATCTTCGCCGCCGCCCGACGGGGACGGCCGTCCGACACGGTCACGATGGGCCTGGCGCAGGTCGGCGTGGCGGTGCCGAACTTCTGGTTCGCCCTGCTTCTGGTCTATGTCTTCGCCGTCGGCCTGCGGCTTTTGCCGTCAGGCGGCTTTCCGGGCTGGGGCGAACCGTGGCCGGCGCTCAAGGCGCTCGTCCTGCCGGCCGTCGCGCTGGCGCTTCCGCAAGCGGCGATCCTGTCGCGCGTCACGCGCTCGGCCATGCTGGAGGTGCTCGGCGAAGACTATATCCGCACCGCCCGGGCCAAGGGGCTGCCGCGGCGCTTGGTGCTGTGGCGGCACGCGCTGCGCAACGCGCTGATCCCGGTGATCACCATTCTCGGCCTGCAATTCTCCTTTCTTCTGGCCGGCACGATCATCGTCGAGAACGTCTTCTACCTGCCGGGCCTCGGCCGGCTGATCTTCCAGGCCATCAGCCAGCGTGACCTGATCGTGGTCGAGGGGGTGGTGATGCTCCTGGTGGCGACGGTGATCCTCGTCAACCTGCTGGTCGACATCGGCTACGCCGCCGCCGATCCGCGCCTGAGGACGGGCCGATGAGCCTCGATCCCGTCGCCGCCCCGCCGCGCGAGCGGCCTCTTCTGTCGCGGGCGCTCGCCAACCGCTCCTTCGTCCTGGGCCTCGCGGTGACAGTCACCGTCACACTGGTGGCGCTGATTTCCTTCTTCTGGACTCCATACGACGTCACGGACCTGCAGGTCTCCGACCGGCTGCAGGGCCTGTCGCTCGCCCATCCCTTCGGCACGGATCACATGGGCCGCGACATCCTTTCCATGATCATGATCGGCGCGCGCAATTCGATCGCTGTGGCCATGGTGGCCGTCGGCATCGGCATGGGTATCGGCGTGCCGCTCGGCGCCTGGGCGGCGGCGAAGGGCGGCTTTGCCGACGAGGCGCTGATGCGCGCCAACGACGTGGTCTTCGCCTTTCCCTCCCTGCTTTCGGCGGTGATGATCACGGCTGTCTTCGGCCCCGGCGCCATCAACGCCATCATCGCCATCGGCATCTTCAGCGTGCCGGTTTTCGCCGGCGTCGCCCGCGGCGCGGCACTGGCGCTGTGGCCGCGCGAATTCATCCTGGCTGCCCGCGCCGCCGGCAAGGGCAAGGTGCTGATCACCGTCGAGCATATCCTGCCCAACATCGCGAGCCTCCTGCTCGTGCAGGGCACCATTCAGTTTGCGCTCGGCATTCTGGCAGAAGCCGGCCTGTCTTATCTCGGGCTCGGAGCGCAGCCGCCAATGCCCTCCTGGGGACGCATGCTTTTCGACGCGCAGACGCGCCTGGCCGTGGCTCCCCATCTGGCGCTTATCCCGGGACTTGCCATAGTCGTCACCGTCCTCGGCCTCAACCTTCTGGGCGACGGCCTGCGCGATGTCCTCGATCCGAGGCTGAGGCGCGTGCGATGAGCCTCCTGGAGATCGAGGACCTGTCCCTTTCCATCGGCGGCACGCGCATTCTCGAAGGCGTGAACCTGTTCGTCGAGCGCGGACAGGTGATGGCTCTTGTCGGCGAGTCGGGCTCGGGCAAGTCCCTGACGGCACTGTCCGTGATGAAGCTCCTGCCGGACGCCGCCCGCCCTGAAGGCCGCCTCACCTTCGCCGACATCGACCTGCTCGACGCCCCGGAAGCCGCCATGTCCAGGCTGCGCGGGAAGAAGATCGGCATGGTTTTCCAGGAGCCGATGACGGCTCTCAATCCTGTCAAGACCATCGGCGAGCAGGTGGCGGAAGGCATCCGCTGGCACACCGGCGCAAACCGGGCCGACGCGGAAGCCCGCGCCCGCGCCATGCTGGAGCGTGTCGGCCTTCCCGAACGGCGCTTTCCCCTCACCCGCTATCCGCACGAATTGTCCGGCGGCCAGCGCCAGCGCGTCGTCATCGCCATCGCCTGTGCCCTGCAACCGAAGCTCCTGATCGCCGACGAGCCGACGACCGCGCTCGACGTCGTCCTGCAGGCGCAGATCCTCGATCTCCTGCGCACACTGGTGCGGGAGAACGGTATGGGACTGCTCCTCATAGCGCACGATCTGGCCGTGGTGGCCGAAATGGCCGACCGCGTCAGCGTCATGCGCCAAGGCCGGATCATGGAGTCCGGAGAAACGGTGCACACGCTGACGGCGCTGAAGCATCCCTACACCCGACGCCTTGCCGAAGCGTCCACCCACGTGCCGGAGCGCACCCGGCACACTGCCCCCGCCGAGGAACGGACGCTCCTGCGTGCCGAGGACGTCACCAAGGATTATCCGGTGCGGCAAGGCGGACTGTTTCGGCGGAAAAGACCCTTCCGTGCCGTCGACGGCGTCTCATTCAGGATTGGTCGCGGTGAATGCGTGGCGCTGGTGGGCCGCTCGGGCTGCGGAAAGTCGACGCTGGCGCGCATGGTCCTGGCGCTCGAGAAACCGACGCACGGCACCATCCGCTTCGAGGGCGAAACGATGGAGGACAAGGACGAGGCTGCGCTGCGTCCCTTGCGGCGCCACATGCAGGTGGTCTTCCAGGATCCCTACGGCTCCTTCGATCCGCGTCACCGCGTCGAGCGGCTCGTTTCCGAACCGCTCCACCTGCTGGATGAAAGGCCCGAACGCACACGGCGGCGCACGTTGGTCGCCGAAGCGCTGGAACAGGTGGGGCTCAAGCCGTCGGACATGGAAAAATACCCGCACGAGTTCTCGGGCGGCCAGCGCCAGTGCATCGCCATCGCGCGCGCCATCATCACCCGCCCGCGCCTCATCGTCGCCGACGAGCCGGTGTCCGCCCTCGACGTCTCGTTCCGGGCACAGATTCTCGACCTCTTCGCTGAATTGCAGCGCCAGCGCGGTCTGGCCTGCCTCTTCATCACCCACGATCTCACCGTGGCACGTGCCGTCTGCGACCGCATCATGGTGATGGACGAGGGCAGGATCGTCGAGAGCGGAACGCCTGAGGGTGTGCTGAACCGGCCCGCGACCACGGCCGCGCGGGCGCTCGTCGACGCCGCGCCGGACCTGCAGCGGGCGATCGACAGACGCGCCGCCCGCTCGGGATAAGCCCCGGCTACACCTCCGGCATCACCTCGTTCTCTTCGAGATCGAGAAGCGCCGCGAGCCGGGCCCGCAACCGCGTCTGATGCTTGACGAGCATCCTGTCCCCCAGGGTCAGCATGCTGAGGCTGCGGGCGAGCAAAAGCCGCTCTGCCCTGGGTCGGGCGCCGAAGGCGGCGTGCGCGCGCGCCGTATCCCTCACGCCATGGACTTCGATATCCGGCAGGAGCAACTCGAAAGACCGTTCGTCGAGCCCGAAGGCGCTCCCGGCCACGCGCCGCAGGGTCGCCCTCGCCGCCCCGTCGACCGGTCCGTCGTTCAGCACCAGGCGCAACAGCAGAAGAAGATCGGCGGCACGCGCGCCGTCAACGGGCAAGGACGGCCCGCGGCCGCCGCCGCTCCTCACCGGTATGTTCCCAGCCATCATCTCCACCCTCCTGCTGCAACCAGGGCCTTAGTCAGTCGTGGTCGCCGGCCCAGGCCCTGAACCAACCTGGCCAAACCGGCGCCGCAACCACAACTGGCTACGGACCATGACGACTCACCCAGGGCATTTCACCTTGCAAGCCTCTTGTCAGCCTTGACGATCAATCTTGCCGAATGTTTGACATCTTCTGCTATCGGGAGATGCCATTGCCGGCGCGAAGGCGGTCCGGGAGACCGCCCCTCCACGATCCTGCAGCCATGACTGTAAGCGCCGGTGCCTGGCGATCAGCATATTGGCGTATAATCCCGATGGGCCGTTAGCGTTTTCCGCGTGCAACATCTGCCTGCGAGGAAGCCATGACACTCAACGCACCGACGAAAATCGTCTTTCTGATCTCCCTGGTGGTGGCCATCATCGCCATCATTGCGCTGTTCAACATCCTTCCGGCCCTTCCGATACCAGCCTTCTGGCTCATGACACTGGCCTATGTGGTGCTCATGCTCGCGTGTATGGTAAAGGGGTTGTAGGCCCGTCGGGGAGCCGCAACGAATTTCGCTTCGCGACATTGTACTCCCGGCAGTGGCATCACCGAGGGAGTCCGTCATGAGCAAGTTCGTCTCGATCCAGGCCCCGCGCGTCTTTCCCACCTTCCGCTACCGCGACGCCACGGCCATGGTCGACTGGCTGGTCAAGGCGTTCGGTTTCTCCATCCATGCCATGCATGCCGATGGCGGCCGGCTCGTGCATGCCGAGCTGGCCCTCGGCTCCTCCATCATCATGCTCGGCCAGGCGGCCGACGATTCCTTCGGCGCGCTGGTCGGCGCCCCGGGCGAAAACGGCGGCAAGTCGGTCTATATCGCCGTGGAAAACGTCGACGTGGTGCACGAGCATGCGCTCAAGGCTGGCGCCGAGATTCTCGAGGAGCCCGTCGACCGCGACTATGGAAGCCGCGAGTTCATCTGCCGTGATCCGGAAGGGAACATCTGGTGCATCGGCACCTACTGGCCCAAGGCCCACGAAACCTCCGAGCAATAGCACCTGCACAGGCGTCGGTAAGACGGAGCTGTTCCGCCGCCGGCGCGGGGAAAGAATTTTCCCATTTGCGAGATCCTGCCCGAACAGGCTGAATTCTGCCCGAATTCGGGCGAATTAACGAAAGCGTAAGCACTCGCTAACCTCCCGGTAACAATGTGCCGCTAAAAAGGAAGACGAGGCGGACGTCAGGCCTCCCCGGCTCCGGAAAGGGTCTCGCGTACCGGAGCGGCTCGCCTTCCGTTCGCGTTGGCGTATCGAAGTACAAGCGTAACGCGTAGAAGACCACGCTCACCGGAGCGTGGTCTTGTTTTCTTATCTTTTCCCACGATCATCCAGCGCGCAGGATCGGCTCCGCCGCATCGAGCGCCGCCACGATCCGCCGGCACGCCAGGTCGATGGTCTCCTTCGTCCAGATCAGCGGTGGTGACAGGATCATCGTATCGCCGACGGCGCGCATCATCAGCCCGCCTTCGATGGCGATGTCGCGCACGGCCAGGCCGGCCGCACCCTCTCCGGGAAAACGGCAGCGCGTTTCCTTGTCGGCCACGAGCTCGATCGCCCCCATGAGGCCGAAGCTGCGCACCTCGCCCACGATGGGATGTCCTGCGATGCTTTCCGCCAGAGCTTCGGCGAAATAAGGCCCGGTCTCATCGCGCACACGCTCGATGAGACCCTCGCCTTCGATGATTTCCAGGTTCTTCAATGCCACCGCGCAGGCGACCGGATGGCCGGAATAGGTGTAGCCGTGGAAGAACTCGCCGCCCTTGTCCACCAGCGTTTGTGCGATCCGGTCCCCGACGATCAGCGCCGAAAGCGGCTGGTAGCCGGATGTCAGAGCCTTCGCGGTGGTGATCGTGTCGGGCCGGATGCCCAGCCTTTCGGCGGCGAACCAGGCCCCCGTGCGGCCGTAGCCGGTGATCACCTCGTCCAGCATCAGGAGCACGTCGTATTTGCGGCAGATGCGCTCCACCTCGGGCCAATAGCTCTCCGGCGGAATCTTCACGCCGCCCGCTCCCATGACCGGCTCGCCGATGAAGGCCGCGACATTGTCCGCCCCGGCTTCCAGGATAGCCGCCTCCACGGCCCGGGCCGCGCGCAGACCGAAATCGTGATCGCTCTCGCCCGGCTCCCTGAGCTCGAACGCGTAGGGCGGCATCACGTGAACGATGTTCGGCACCGCCCCGTGAAGCTGGCCGTGCATGGCCGCCATGCCGCCCAGCGAGGTACCGGCGATCGTCGAGCCGTGATAGGCCCATTGGCGCGAGATGATGCGGTTTTTCTCCGGCCGCCCTTCGAGCGCCCAGTAATGGCGTACCAGTCTCAGCGCCGTGTCGTTCGCCTCCGAGCCGGAAGAGCCGTAGAAGACCTGGTTGAGATGCGCCGGCGCGATCTCGGCCAGCTTCTGCGCCAGAAGCACCGGCGACGGCGTGGAGCAGCGGAAAAAGGAATTGTAGTAGGGCAGTTCCTTCATCTGCGCGTAGGCGGCCTCGGCCAGTTCGTGACGCCCGTAGCCGATGTTCACGCACCACAGCCCCGCCATGCCGTCGAGGATCTCCTTGCCCTCCGTGTCGTAGACGAAGGGCCCCTCGGCCCGCGTGACGATCCGCGTGCCCGCGCCGCGCAGATCCTTGTGGTCGGTAAAGGGGTGCAGGTGATGCCGCGCGTCCATTTCTCGGAGCTGCGACAGCGAATAGTTCCTGTAACTCATGTTTTTGACGTCTCCGGTTGAAGTCATGCGGCAGAAGCGCCGCGCGGTTCAGCCGGAAACCGGAGGCGAATAGCCGATCCGCGCGCAAAGCCGCAGGAGCTCCGCATGCCGGGTGCGCGGCGACGGCTTTTCTGCAGGTGTCGCGGACAAGCTTGGGGTCGCAAGCATCATGGAACGGATTAAAGCGGATGCGCATCGGCGGTTCAAGCAGCGGCGCCCGAAAGGACGCCAGGCACCTGTCACAGCAGGCCGAACCACCAGGTGGCAAGGCCCAGAAAGGCAAAGAAGCCCACCACATCCGTGACGGTGGTCAGGAAGACGGACGACGCCACCGCAGGGTCCGCCCCCAGCCTGTCGAGCAGCAGCGGAATCAAGATGCCCGCCGTTGCGGCCACGAACATGTTGATGATCATCGCCGTGGCGATGATCGCGCCGAGGTCGACGTTCTCGAACCATATGCCGGCAATGAGCCCGATCAGGGTCGCGAAGATTATGCCGTTCAACAGGCCGACGCCCATCTCGCGGCGGATGATGCGGCCGGCATTGTAGATGTCGAGATCGCGGGTGGCGAGCGCACGGACCGTCACGGTCATGGTCTGGGAACCCGCATTGCCGCCCATGCCGGCAACGATGGGCATGAGCACGGCAAGCGCCACGATCTGCTGGATCGTACCTTCGAACAGGCTGATCACCGAAGCCGCGAGAAAGGCGGTGACGAGGTTGACCATGAGCCAGGGCACGCGCGAGCGGCTGGCGGCCAGGACGGTGTCGGACAGCTCCTCGTCGCCGACGCCACCCATGCGCATTAGGTCTTCCTCAGCCTCCTGCGTGATGACGTCGACAACGTCGTCGATGGTAAGAACGCCGACAAGCCGCTCGTTCTCGTCCACCACCGCGGCCGAGAGGAGATCGTATTGCTCGAAGATCTGCGCCGCCTCCTCCTGGTCCATCGTGGCGGGGATGGCGTGGCGCGTCTCGCGCATGACGTCTTCGATCTTCACGGCGCGCTGCGTCCGCAGGATGCGGTCGAGGTCGACGGCGCCGACGAGGCGGAAAGTGGGGTCGATGACGAAGATCTGGGAGAACGTTTCCGGGAGGTTCTGATCCTCGCGCATGTAGTCGATCGTCTGCCCCACCGTCCAGAAGGGCGGCACGGCGACGAATTCCGTCTGCATGCGCCGACCGGCCGTCTCCTCCGGATAGCCGAGCGAGCGGCGCAGCCGCACGCGCTCCGTGAAAGGGAGCTGCGCCAGGATCTCGTCCTGGTCCTCCTGGGCAAGGTCCTCGAGGATATAGACCGCGTCGTCGGAATCGAGCTGCTGAAGGGCCTGCGCGATCTGCGCGTTCGGAAGGCCGCCGACGATGTCGAGACGGATGGTGTCGTCGACCTCCGTGAGCGCGGTGAAATCGAACTCCTCGCCCATGAGCTGGACCAGCGCGCGACGCTGCTCGGGCATGAGCGCTTCCAGGAGATCGCCGATCTCGGACTGGTGCAGGCGGCCGACGTCCTCCTTGAGTGCCAGCGTGTCGCGATCGGCGATGGCCGCGCCGATATGCGCCAGAAAATTGGCGGAAATCACGCCGTCTTCGCCATAGATGCCCTGCTCCGGCGCATCGGCCGGCGTGCCGTCACTCGCCTGCGTCTCCGGCTCGCTCAATGGCGCTCTCCCCGATTTCTGCCCGAGAACCCGGCCGCTGCCCGTAAGGCCTCAACCGCGTCACCTGTAGCGCGCCAAAGGCGGGAATACAAAGCCTCTCCACAGCAATGCAACGACAGCATTCACGGCGAAAGGGCGTTTCGCCGCGACCTGCCGTTCAGGTTCCGCCGCGCGAGCGTCGGCGGACGATCTCGTAGACCACCGCCCCGGCTATGGTCACGGCGATCATGATCAACGCCAGCGCATTGACCGCCGGGGTGAGGCCCGTGCGCACCTTGGTGGCGATATAGACGGTCAGCGGTGTATCGAAGCCGCGCACGAAAAGCGTGGTGTTGTAGTTTTCGATGGATTGCAGGACGGCCAGGAAGCCGGCGGCAAAGAGTGCCGGCCTGAGGAAGGGCAGGATGACACGGCGAAAGACCATGAACCGTGTCGCGCCCAGTCCGATCGCCGCCTCCTCCTGGGTCCGGTCGAAGCGCTGAAGACGTGCCGCCACCATCAGCATGACGTAGCAGATGATGAAGCTCGCCTGCGCCACGACGATCAGGAAGACGCCGCCGCCGACGCCGAGCTGCCGCCACAGGACGAGCGTGGAAATGCCGATCACGACACCGGGCGTGAGCAGCGGCGAGACCATGACGGCATACATGAAGCTGCGGGCCCGCGCATGCAGGCTGGTGAGCACGAGGGCCGCCGCCGTGCCGATCGGCAGGACGACCAGCACGACGAAGAAGGCAACGACGAGGGACGTCCAGAGCGCCTCCCACATGCCGGCGTCGGCCCACAGCGCATCGAACCATTGCAGCGTCGCGCCCTGCCAGGGCGTAATCGTGGGGAAACGGCTCGCGTTGAAGGTGGCGGCGGACATGATGGCGAGCGGCGCGAAGAGATACACGAAGAAAGCCGCCGCATAGAAGCCGAACAGCGCCTTGGCGATGCGATCCGCCGCGCTCACTTGGCCACCTCCGTCAGGCTGACACGGGCGATCCTGAGCGCGATAAGCACCACAGCCAGGCACAGGATCAGAAGGACCAGCGCATAGGCCGCCCCGCGGTTCCAGTCACCGCCCTCGAAGAACCAGTTGTAGATGATTTCGGTGAACCAGCGGCTGCCGGGGGAGCCCAGCAGCGCCGGCACCACGAAGCTGCCGGCGGCCAGCATGAAGGTGAAGACGCAGCCCGTGGCGATACCGGCCTTGGCGTGCGGGATGACGACCCGCCAATGGGTGCGCCAGACGGAGGCGCCGAGGTCGCGGGCGGCTTCCACCTGGGATTTGTCGAGCGACTCGATGGCGTTGTAGATGGGGAAGAGCATGAACAGGATGTAGGCGTAGGTCATGCCGGCCAGCACGCCCACGTCACCGTACCAGCGCACCGGCTCGTCGATGATGCCGAAGGAAAGCAGAAGCGCGTTCAGCGGCCCGCGAAAGGCGAGCAGAATGTACCAGGCGAGCGTACGCAGCACCTCGTTGATCCAGAAGGGAATGGTGAGCGCGAGAAGCACGATGGCCGTCTGGTTGGCCGTGGCATTCTGCGCCAGCCAATAGGCGAGCGGGTAGCACACGAGGAGCGTGACCAGCGCAACGAGTGCGCTCGCCCAGACGGTCTTGAAGAAGATCGCCCGGTGCACGCTTTCGTTCGCGAGATAGAGGATGTTGTCGAGCGAATAGACGTCGCGCGGCCCGCCGATCTCGGCCGGCAAAAGGTTGGGCCGGAGCGCGTAATCGATCATCATCACGTTCGGCGCCAGCACCATGCCGGCAAGCCACGCCGCCACGAGAACCATGAGCACGGTGCCGAGCGCACCCCCAAAGCGGCTGAAAAGCTCAGCCATCGGCCAGCACCACCGCATTGGCCTCGCGGAAGGCGAAGGTGGTTTTCGTCCCGATGGCCGGCGCCTCACCGAGCTCGGTGCTGGAAATCGAGGCGATGAGCCGGCTGCCGTCCTCCAGCGTGCCATGGGCGAGCGCGAAGGCACCCTCGAAGTCGATGCGCTCGATGGTGGCCATCAGCCGGTTGGCGCCATTGCCGCCGGCCGTGAGCGCCTCGGGGCGGACATAGAGCCTCGCCGCGTCCCCCGCCGAAAGCCCCGGCCCGGCGCGGCCGCGCAACGGCCCCAGGGCACTGTCGATGATCGCGACGCCGTTCTCCATGGCCGCGACCTTGCCGGAAATGACGTTCGTCTCGCCGACGAAGGTGGCCACGAACGGCGTGGCAGGATTGTCGTAAAGGTCGCGCGGGGCGCCGACCTGCTGCAGGATGCCGTCGCTCATCACCGCCACACGGTCCGACATGGCGAGCGCCTCGGACTGGTCATGCGTGATGTAGATGAAGGTCACCCCGGTGCGCTTCTGCAGCGCCCGCAGTTCGCTGCGCATGTGCTGGCGCAGCTTGAGGTCGAGTGCCGACAGCGGCTCGTCGAGAAGAAGGACCTGCGGTTCCACCGCCAGGGCCCGGGCGATCGCCACCCGCTGGCGCTGACCGCCGGAAAGTTCGCCCGGCATGCGGTCACCATAGCCGTCGAGTGCGATGAGCTTCAAAAGCTCCCCGACCTTCCTGCGCCGCTCGGCCTTGCCCACGCCACGCGCCTCCAGGCCGAAGGCGATGTTCTCCCAGACCGGCATCAGCGGAAAGAGCGCCAGCGACTGGAAGATCATGGCGGTGGGCCGCTGGTCGGGGCCGAGCCCCGCCATGTCGCGCCCGCCGATCAGCACCTTGCCTTCACTCGGCTGGAGAAAACCCGCCACGACGCGCAGGATCGTCGTCTTGCCGCAACCGGAAGGACCGAGGATCGAGAAAAACTCGCCGGCTTCGACGGTGAAGGAAACGTCGCTTACGGCACGTGTCCGCCCGAAGACCATGCCGATGTTATGCAGTTCGACCGAATGTGACATTGTTGCCCGATGAATACGGAGGGCGGAATGAAGCACTTTGGAACGCTCGCTGCCTGCCCCCTCTCTTGCGATTTCTAACACTTAGCCTTCGGCTAAGATATTGAAATCGCTTTCTCTCCCGCAAGGGGAGAGATAGGCGCCGACATTGCCGGTTCCTATCTCCCCCTTGGCGGGGGAGAAAGCAAATTCTTGGGCTTGGCAAAGCCAAGTCCTTAGAATTTGCAAGAGAGGGGGTCGCCGGCTGTATCTAGCCCTCCATCCGCCCTCCGAAGGTACCTCACCTCAGGCCGACAGGAACCGGTCCTGGTACTCGTTGCGCTTGGCGACGAACCAGTTCTCCTGGATCGGCCACCACCACAGCTTCTCCAGCGCATCACCCGGATAGGCGGCGGCAAAGAAGGCTTTCGCCTCGTCGGAGATGAGTTCCTCGGCGCCGACGGCTGTGGAGTTGATCGAGGTCGCATTGGTGTACATGGCGCCGGCTTCGGGCGTCAGGAACCAGTTGATGAAGGCATAGGCCTGATCGATGTTCTCCGCACCCGAGGGGACGGCCACGCCTTCCATCCAGGTCAGCGCGCCTTCCTTCGGCGCGACGAAACCGATCGGCAGCCCTTCCTTGGCAAGCGCGGCGGCCGTGGAATCCCAGGTCTGGCCGATGGCGCAGCCATTGACGCGGAAGGCGCCCTGGGCCTCGTTCTCGTTGTTCCAGAACTGGGCGATGTTGGCCTTGCGCGCGACCGCCTCCTCGAGAATGACGTCGTAGATCTTCGTCATGTTCTCTTCGGACTTGAAGGCCTCGACCATGGGCATGGGCAGCTTGCCCTCGCCTTCCAGCCACAGGCCGATGCCGACGAGGCCGGAATGGCCGCGCACCGTCGCCTTGCCTTCCATCTCGGGCTTCCAGATATCACCGTAGGAAGCGGTGCCGTATTCCAACGGCGCCTGGTCCTTGTCGAAGGAGAGCGCCTCCGTGCCCCAGTCGGTGGGCACCTGGTAACGCTCGCCATCGACCACCGCGCCCAGGTTCTCCGAGTTCTTCCAGGCGCTCGGCAGGCACTTGTCGACGTCGACCTTGGACGTGTCGATCGGCTGGACAAGGCCGAACTCCACATAGTTGGGCACGCGGTCCACCGTCGGCCAGATGATGTCGAATCCGGCACCGTTGTTGGCGCGAAGCTGGTTCAGAAGCTCGTCATTGGTGCCGTAGGGGGTGAAGTTGGCCTTGATCCCCGTTGCATTCTCGAAGGCTGACAGCATCTCGTCATTCAGGTAGCCCGCCCAGGCGAAGATATTGACCGTCCCGGAGGTCCCCTGTGCATAAGAGCGCGAGATGAAGGGCGCAGCCAGAGCAAGCCCCGCCGTGGATGCGGCCCCCTTCATGAAAGCACGCCGCTTGACCTTTATCATTGTCGTTCTCCCAGTTTCCGTTGCGCCGACGCGCAGCGGTTAGGCCGCTCATGTTACACGGCGATGACGGGCCGGCAACGAAAATACAACCGCGCTTCAAGGGCGGAGCATGCCTTGAGGGTGAAGGCAAGGCGGCCTCGCGGTCGGCGGAAAAGCGCAAACGTCAGCCCTCATGGTGAGCCTGCCGAGCCACGAGGGCAGGATGCCGTCTTCCCCGACGGGCTCAGCACGGGATAAACCGAATACGGGGACCGGCCTTAGCCGGCGGTCCAATAAAAGCCGGGGAGGACGAACTCCGGGGCAGCGCCGTGTTCCCGGTAAAGCGCGGAGACCGCCTCGGCGGGCAGATCCGCCAGGATGCCCGAGCGCACCAGTGCGGTGGCAAGTCCCGCGCCGTGGCCACCGGCGATGTCGTGCTCGACGCTGTCGCCCACGCAGACCACGCGCGCCGGATCGGGATTGCCGAGGGCGTCGAGCGCGGTCTGATAGATGTCCTTGAAGGGTTTGCCGATCCACCGCACCTTTCCGCCGAGCTCTGTGTAGATCTCCGCGATCCGCCCGGCGCCGGGGCGCGGCCCGGAGGCTGTCAGCATGATCTTGTCCGGATTGGTGCACATGCACGGGACGCCCCTCACCGCGGCCGGCGCGAGCATCCCATGGTAGTCGTCGAGCGTCAGGAGATCCGCCTCACTGCCGGCGATCAGCACGAGATCGGCGTCCGCTCCGTCGCTCACCAGTTGAAGGTCGAGCCCCTCGATCGCCGTACGGTCCCCGTCGCGCGCGAAATAAAGGCACCGCGAACCCGGCGGGATGCGCTTTTCCGGCCCGTGGCCCGAAAGCAGATGCCACGCCACCTCGCCGGAGGTCACCAACCGGTCCCAGCTCTCCCGCGGGAAGCCGAGGCGCTCCAGGCGCTCCTCGTTGGGCCCGGCACGCCTGCCGGAGTTGGACAGAAGAACCACCCGCTTGCCGGCCGCCTTGAGGTGCGCGAGCGCCTCCACCGCGCCGGAATAGGCGGCATTCCCGTCATGCAGAACCCCGAACTGGTCGAGAAGGAAGCTGTCGAAGCGTTCGGAAAGCGCCTTCAGATCGATCGTCGCCGGCCCGCCCATCGCGTTCATGCCAGCCCTGCCCTTTCCGCGCCTTCGAGCGCCAGGAAGGCGGTTCCGGCCGCAGTCTCCTCCGAGCGTGAGTCCCGAAACGGCACGGCGAGCCTGCGGGCGCGGATTTCAGTCCATTGAGCGTTGCGCGCCCCGCCGCCGACCGTGCGCAGGCTGGCAAGGGGCGGCGCGCCCAGTTCTGCAAGCCGCCGGTAGCCGAGGGCCTCGACGGCCGCCATGCCCTCGAAAAGCCCCTGCAGGAAAGCCGCGTCGTCGGCCGGGCGCGGTTCGAGCCGCGGCGCAAGCTCCGGGTCGTTGACGGGAAAACGCTCGCCCTTCTTCAAGAGCGGATAATAGTCGAGGCCGCTATCGGAAGCCGCATCGATCCTTTGGGAAAGGGCGGCGAGCTCATCGGGCGTGAAGAACGCCGCAAGCACGTTGCCGCCGGTGTTCGAGGCGCCGCCGGCAAGCCAGCGGTCGCCGAAGCGGTGGCTGTAGACGCCGTATTCCGGCGCAAAGATCGGCCGGTCGCACAACATCTTCACCGTCAGCGTGCTCCCGAGCGCCGTCACCGCGTCGCCGATCTCCGCCGCCCCCGTCGCCAGGAACGAGGCACAGCCGTCGGTCGTGCCGGTCACGAGGATCGTCTCGCCCGGCAGGCCGAATTCGGCCGCCGCTTCCTCCGTGATCCGCCCCATCGGCGTTCCCGGGGCCAGCACTTCCGGCAGCATCGCG
>NZ_JBHSUM010000048.1:0-28255 GCF_042660605.1 Nitratireductor sp. GCM10026969 | reverse complement strand
GACAATCCCGCGCGCAGGATCCACCGCATGCTGGTCACCCGCAACGCCGCGCAGCGGCTCGGGCTCGGCGATCCGGCCGCCCTGCCCTTCCCGACCGAGATCGTGGCACCCAAGGCGATCGACGCGCTCCTTGGCCCAGACGCGGTGCACCAGGGCGTGCTCGTGGAAGCCGACCCCCGGATACCCAAGGCGCTGTCCGCGCTCGGCGACGCAGCACTGGTGTTGGTGCTCGACCAGGTCACCGATCCGCACAATGTCGGCGCCATCATCCGCTCGGCCGTCGCCTTCGGCGTCGCGGCGCTGATCACGACGGCGCGCCACAGTCCCGCCGAGTCGGGGGTCTTGGCCAAGGCCGCCTCCGGCGCGCTGGAGCACATCGACCACATAACCGTACGGAATCTGGCCGAGGCGCTGGATGAACTGCAAGCGGCGGGCTTTTACACCGTGGGGCTCGATTCGGAGGGGCCGCAGCCGCTCGAGCAGGCCGTCCGGCCGGGCCGGCTCGCCCTGGTTCTGGGAGCGGAAGGCAAGGGCCTGCGCATGAAGACCCGGCAGACGGTGAACGCCCTGGCGCGCCTCGACATGCCCGGCCCGATCCACTCGCTCAACGTGTCGAACGCGGCGGCAGTGGCACTCTACATCGCACACCGCACCGTGCGTGAAGATCCTGCAGCTGTGGATACATCACAATCCGAACTGAAACCGACCTGAGGCAAATCTGGCAGACCGGCAGCAACCGGTCGGGCCCCAGGTTTTCAGGGACAATGTCTCCGGGTCGTGCAAACGGAGAAAAATGGTGCCCCCGGCAGGACTCGAACCCGCGACCCCCTGATTACAAATCAGGTGCTCTACCAACTGAGCTACAAGGGCATGGCATTGCGATAGCACAATCGGCAGCGGAGTAAAACGCATTCTCCACCCGCACGAACGCATGCGGCCGGCGCGGCGCATGCCCGCCCGCGCTGTCGCCTTTGCATGGATATAGGTCGCGTGATACCGGTTTGCACACGCGCCGCAAGGGAATCAGCCGCCGGGATGACACAGCCACAATTCTCCTTCGCTTTCCTCGCGGCGGACACGGGCGACGCCCGCGAGGCCGCCGGCAGGCTTTCGGCCCTTTACGGACATGAGCGCCCGGAAAACGCCGAGATCATCGTGCCCCTCGGCGGCGACGGCTTCATGCTGCAAACGCTGCACGAGACGATGGGCTCGGGCAAGAAGATCTACGGCATGAACCGCGGCACCGTCGGCTTTCTCATGAACGAGTATCGCGAGGAAGGCCTGCGCGAGCGGGTCGACGCCGCCATCGCCGAAACGCTCCGGCCGCTGGAGATGCGGGCACGCGACGCAGACGGCCAGGTCCTTAAGGCGCTCGCCATCAACGAGGTGTCGCTCCTGCGCCAATCCTACCAGGCGGCCAAGATTCGTATCGCCATCGACGGCAAGGTGCGGCTCGAGGAACTGATCTGCGACGGCGTGCTGGTCGCCACGCCGGCCGGCTCCACCGCCTACAACCTGTCGGCGCACGGGCCGATCCTGCCGCTCCATGCGCCGCTTCTGGCGCTGACACCGGTCAGCCCCTTCCGGCCGCGCCGCTGGCGGGGGGCACTGCTGCCCAACCAGTCGACGGTGGACCTGACGATCCTCGAGCCGGAAAAACGGCCGGTGAACGCCGTGGCCGACCACACGGAGATCAAGTCGGTAACCGAGGTGCGGGTGCGCGAATCCCACGACATGACGGCGACCGTGCTCTTCGACGCCAGCCATTCCTGGGACGAGCGGATTCTTACCGAACAGTTCCGCTACTGAAGCCAACAAAGCGCGATTTATTGCCGAAGCACGCCTTCTGACTGGATCGATCGGAGCCGCCGGTCGTTAACCTGGCTGTTGACATTGGGCGCACCACACCTTAGGCCCCGCACAAGCAAGGGCAGAAGCTCGGTCGAGCGCGTGGTATTCACCGCAGAGCAGAACAGCAAAGACAGCCAATACGTGTCAGAAAACCAGGAAATCGTACAGGACGCTGTGAGCTTCGCAGACCTCGGCCTGTCGCCGAAGGTGCTGTCGGCCGTCGTCGACGCCGGCTACACGATCCCCACGCCCATCCAGGCCGGCGCCATACCGCATGCGCTGGAAGGCAAGGATGTCCTGGGCATCGCTCAGACCGGCACGGGCAAGACCGCCTCCTTCGTGCTTCCCATGCTGACGCGCCTGGAGCGCGGGCGCGCGCGGGCGCGCATGCCGCGCACGCTCATCCTTGAGCCGACGCGCGAGCTCGCCGCCCAGGTGGAAGAGAACTTCGTCAAGTACGGCAAGAACCACCGCCTCAACATCGCGCTGCTCATCGGCGGCGTCTCCTTCGACGAGCAGGAGAAGAAGCTGGAGCGCGGAGCGGACGTGCTTATCGCCACGCCGGGCCGCCTGCTCGACCATCATGAGCGCGGCAAGCTGCTCCTGACGGGCGTGGAGATCCTGGTCATCGACGAGGCCGACCGCATGCTCGACATGGGCTTCATCCCCGATATCGAGCGCATCTGCAAGCTGATCCCCTTCACTCGCCAGACGCTGTTCTTCTCCGCGACCATGCCGCCGGAGATCACCAAGCTCACCCAGCAGTTCCTGCAGGCTCCGGTGCGGGTGGAGGTTTCGCGGCCCGCCAGCACAGCCGTCAACATTACACAGCGGCTGGTGAAGTCGGGCGCCAAGCCGTGGGCCAAACGCGAGCGCCTGCGCGAGCTCATTCGCGCCGAAGGCGAGGCGCTCAAGAACGCCATCATCTTCTGCAACCGCAAGACCGAAGTGGCCACCCTCTTCCGTTCGCTGGTCCGTCACGACTTTGATGCCGGCGCGCTGCACGGCGACATGGACCAGCGCGCCCGCATGACGATGCTGGAGAACTTCCGGCGCGACAAGCTCACCCTTCTGGTGGCCTCCGACGTCGCCGCGCGCGGCCTGGACATCCCCGATGTCAGCCACATCTTCAATTTCGACGTGCCAACCCATGCGGAGGACTATGTTCACCGCATCGGCCGCACGGGCCGGGCCGGCCGCTCGGGCAAGGCCTTCACCATCGTCACCCGTGCCGACCGGAAATATGTGGATGGCATCGAGAAGCTGATCGGTCAGCAGATCGAATGGCTCGACGGCGATCTTTCGACGCTGGCGCCTGCAGACGAAGCGGAGGAGAGGCCACGCCGGGGCCGTAGCGGGCGCGGTGGCGGGCGCAAGGGCGCCGAAAAGGGCAAGCCCGCTGAAAAGGCAAAAGACGAGGCAGACTCGAGCGCGGACCAGAATCGCCCGCCAAGGGAAACGGCCAAAAGCCCCGATACCGAAGGGCAGAAGAAGCGTACGGGCCGCCGCGCGGACAGGGAAGAGGCGAAAACGCCCGTCGGCTTCGGCGATGACGTCCCCGATTTCATGAAGGTACCGGGCAAGGACTGATCAGCGCGCTTTTCCTATTTGCGCGTGCGCAGCCCGGCTTCATAGGCTTTCCGCGCCCAAGCGGACATTTCCTCGGTATCGTCGAGCGCGCTGTCCGGAATCGACCAGTACGGCATGGCCGTGGGCTTGCGCCCAGACTTGCCGGTATAGACCCACTGTCGGCTTCCGGCCTCCGCGAAATCAGGAGCGCTCTCCCGATCCGCCTTCAGCAGAATTTCGCCATCGACCTCCAGGGCAAAGATCACACCTTCGTGGTAGATGCCCTTACCTCCGAACATGCGCCTGATCGTGATCGGCCCCAGGCCAACGAAAAGGTCGCGAATATCTTCATCTTTCATCCGCCAAGCATGCCAACGATGAGGCGCCTTGTCAGGTGCTTTCGCGCGGTCTGCTGACATCGAACCCCTCGTCGCCTAACCTTGGCAATGGGAGTTCTTGCCGAGAGGGTGATGCCATGCCGATGAAACTGAAAGGCTCGTGCCGCTGCGGTGCGGTGCGCTTCGAGGTGGAAAGCCACACGCCGGTTCCCTATCAGCGCTGCTACTGCAGCATATGCCGCAAGCAGCAGGGCGGCGGGGGCTATGCGGTCAATCTGGGCGCAGATTCGGCGACGCTCGTCGTCGAAGGCGACGCGCATCTCGGCTTCTACCGGGCGACGATCGAGGACGACGAGCATCCGCATTGTGAGATTTCCACCGGAGAGCGGCATTTCTGCCGCGACTGCGGATCAGCCCTCTGGCTTTACGATCCGACCTGGCCGGAACTCGTCCACCCCTTCGCTTCCGCGATCGACAGCGACCTGCCCGCACCGCCAAGCCGCACGCATCTCATGCTGAAATACAAGGCGAATTGGACAGAGCCGGATGTCCGCGAAGGCGATCTTGCCTTCGACTTGTATCCTGAGGAATCGCTCGCCGAATGGCACCGGCGGAACAATCTTTGGGTGGAGTAGCCGCGGCATCCAGCCCTTCCGGAGCGCGGTCAATTCAGCGTGAATGGCCTTGGACCGCAAAACGCCGGCGCTAGCTGTTTCTCCCATCGATCAGGGAGGATTTTCATCATGTGCGCAAGGACATTTGCGAAGGTGGGCTTCGCCCTAGCATTGATAGCACCTGGAACAGCGGTCCCCCAGGACGGACAGCCGCCATTCGGTGATGACACCGACACGACCTATGCCGAGACATTGTGGTCAGCCTTGACCGAGGCTTCCCTGGCCGGGGAGGAAGCGATCCAGGCAAAACCCTACGAAGGCACCGAGCCGCATGGCGCCGTGCTCCAGACCCTTTGGACCGACATCGAGGTCGAAGGACAAGAGGGAATGGTGGTCGTCAAACGAAACTACGGACCGGCCGGGATAAGCATCGAGGAGGTGGCGAACAATCCTGGGGACAGCCTCGCCTCGGTCACCGTCATGTTCCGGCGGGAAGAGGGATACGCGCCCGAAAGCGGAAACTGGTTCTGGGCGAAATACCTGCCCGACGGATCGCTCGATCAGACGCCGGAAGGCGTTCCGCTTGCCGGACAGGCGACCGGCTGCATCTCCTGCCATTCCGAGGCTGAAGGTGGAGACTTTCTCTACACGATGGACAGTCAATCCTGAAGTCGCTCAAGGGTGAGAACGGCGGCGCGATGCGCCGCCGTGCCATCGCGCCGGCTCATCAGGAGAGCGCCTGCTCGGTGGCCTCGATTGCCGCCTGCCACACAGCCGGCGAGGCGATCTCCCTGTAGGTGTCGGGACCGAGCGCCCCCGCAGCCATGACCGCGTCAGGCTTCAAATTGCGCAGCAACTCAAGGCTGTTCCTCAGATCGGCCTTGCTTCCGCCCAACGCGGCTGAGAGCCAGGAATCCCGCGCCGGCACGATCGTATCGCCGCTGAACAGATAGGTTTTTCCGTGTGGCGACCTGTAAAGGAAGCAGGTGCTCCCCGCAGTGTGGCCCGGCGTCGGAATGACCTCGATATCGCCCAGCGCGGTTTCCGCACGCCGGAAGACCTGATCCACTTCGATCTTTCCGATCCGCGCCACATCGCTCGCATCGCGTTCGTGACAGCAAAGCTTCGAGCCGAACATTTCCCTGATATGCGCAAGCGACGGCGCCGCTTCGTGCCAATGCGCCAAGATCTGGTGGGAAATGCCGCCCAGGTTCTGAATGCGTCGAAGGTCATCCTCTTCCTTCGGCGAACCTCCCTCCTCGCGTCCGGTTCCGTAAAAGAGGATATTGCCGCCGTCGCGAAGCAGAAGATAGGCATGCGACGTAGCTTCCGGCGTGTCGGGAATCGGCCTTTCCGGGCTCGTCTGCCAAAGATCGGGGTAAATCTGCCGCATGGCATGCTCCTTTGCCCATTCTGCAGGAGCACTCATATGGTGCCTCAACCTTAGTTGAGGTCAAGGTCAAGGACTGCGAAAACGCAAGTCCTCAGGCGCCGGCCGCACGGGCCTCCGCCAACGCCTTGAGATCGGCCGGCTTCAGCTCGACCGATTCACCGCAGCCGCAGGCCGAACTCTGGTTGGGATTTTTGAAGGTGAAGCCCGTCCTCAGCCGCGTCACCTCGAAATCCATCTGTGTACCAAGCAGGAAAAGAGCCGCTTCCGGCGCCACATAGACATGCGCGCCCTCATGTTCGACATGGTCGTCCTTCGGATCGGGTTCGGTGACCAGATCCACCGTATATTCCATGCCGGCGCAGCCGCCCTTCTTGATGCCGACACGCACGCCCAGGGCACCCTCGCGCGTTTCGGCAATCTCACGCACGCGCCGTGCTGCGGCGTCTGTGAGGGTTAACACTTGAAAACGGCCCATTGAATTTCTCCGTTCACGGCGAGGTCAAGACTCGCGGAAGGTGTATCTCAAAGATGGTTCAGTCGGGCGTCCGTTGCAACCTCAGTACCAGCCGATCGCGACCTGCGCCTCTTCCGACATGCGGTCCGGCGTCCAGGGCGGGTCGAAGACCATGTTGACTTCGACATCGCTCACCCCTTCCACCGCGCTGACGGCGTTTTCCACCCAGCCCGGCATCTCGCCCGCCACGGGGCAGCCGGGGGCAGTCAGCGTCATGTCGATCTTCACCGAGCGGTCGTCCTCGATGTCTATCTTGTAGATCAGGCCGAGCTCATAGATGTCGGCCGGAATTTCCGGGTCGTAGACGGTCTTGAGCGCGCCGACGATGTCGTCGGTCAGGCGCGCAAGCTCGTCCTGCGAGATGGCGGAGGCGGTTTGCTCTTCCGCTTCTGTCGTCTCGGCTTCCGTCTTCTGGCTGGTATCGGTCATCGCCTCACCCAAAGAATTTGCGCGCCTGGTCGAGCGCGTCGGCCAGGGCATCCACCTCGGCCTTCGTATTATACATGGCGAATGAAGCGCGGCATGTCGAGGTCACGCCGAAGCGCTGGAGCAGCGGCTGGGCACAATGGGTACCGGCCCGCACGGCAACCCCCGCCCGGTCGATCACCATCGACACGTCGTGCGCGTGGATGCCGGCAAGCTCGAAGGAGAGGATCGAACCCTTGCCCGGCGCAGTGCCGAAGATGCGCAGCGAATTGATGTGGCTCAGCCTTTCATGGGCGTATCGCGTCAACTCCGCCTCGTGCGCGGCGATATTCTCCCGGCCGACACCGTTCACATAGTCGAGCGCGGCCCCGAGGCCGATCGCCTGCACGATGGGCGGTGTTCCCGCCTCGAAGCGGTGCGGCGGGTCGTTATAGGTGACACTGTCCACCGTCACGTCCTCGATCATCTCGCCGCCGCCCTGGAAGGGCTGCATCTCGGCGAGCTTGTCGCTGCGGCCGTAAAGCACGCCGATGCCGGAAGGACCGTAGAGCTTATGCCCCGTGCAGACATAGAAATCACATCCGAGCGCCTGGACATCCACCGGCATGTGCACCGCACCCTGGCTACCGTCGACGAGGACGGGAATGCCGCGGGCATGGGCGATGCGCACGATGTCGGCGATGGGCGTGACGGTGCCGAGCACGTTCGACATATGCGTGATGGCGACAAGCTTCGTGCGATCCGTCAGGCACTTCTCGAATTCCTCGAGGTGGAAGGTGCCTTCATCGTCCACCGGCGCCCAGACGAGCTTCGCCCCCTGCCTTTCACGCAGGAAGTGCCAGGGGACGATGTTGGAGTGATGCTCCATGACCGAAAGCACGATCTCGTCGCCCTCGCCGATGCGCGGCATGGCATATCCATAGGCCACGGTGTTGATCGCCTCGGTGGCCGACTTTGTGAAGACGATTTCCTCCACACTTGGTGCATTCAGGAAACGGCGCACCGTTTCGCGTGCCTTTTCATAAGCTTCCGTTGCCGCGTTGGAGAGAAAGTGGAGCCCGCGATGCACATTGGCATATTCGCTGGAATAGGCGTGCGTGACCGCGTCGATCACCACCTGCGGCTTCTGCGCCGAAGCCCCGTTGTCGAGATAGACGAGCGGTTTGCCGTAGATCTCGCGCGCTAGGATGGGAAAGTCGCGGCGAACGGCCTCGACGTCGAAGGTGCCATGTTCGATCTTCTGGTCCACTCTCTTACCCTTCTGCGGTCGTCATCCGCCTCTCCGATCGTCATCCGGAAGCCTGAGCGAAGCGAGGGCTATCCGGGACCTATTGGCCGATGAGCGTAGAGCACGGCCGGGTTCAGAAGCCGGCGCCCTTCAGCGTTGTCGCCTTCTGCGGAGAACGGCCGCGCCTCTCAACGGATCCCGGCTCTCGCTCCGCTCGGCCGGGATGACGCCGAGAGGCATTACCCGTGCGTGGCGAACCACGCGTTGAGCCTGGCCTCCAGCGCCTCGATCACCGGCTCGTTCTCCAGTTCCTCGATCACCTCGGCAACGAAGGCCTTCACCAGAAGACCGCGTGCCGTCTTCTCGTCGATGCCACGCGCCATCAGGTAGAACAGGTGATCGGCCTCGATCTCGGTCACGGTCGCGCCATGGCCGCAGGCCACGTCATCGGCGAAGATCTCCAGCTCCGGCTTGGCGGAAAAGCCGCCCTCGTCGGACAGAAGCAGCGTGTTGCACGCCATCTTGGCATCGGTCTTCTGTGCATCGCGCGCCACCCGGATCTGTCCCTGGAAAGCACCTTCCGCACGATCGGTCACGACGTTTCGGATGACTTCCGTCGACACCGTCGCAGGCGCATTGTGGTCGAGGATCATCGTCACGTCGCAGTGGCTCTGGCCGGAGAGAAGATTGACGCCGCGCAGGCGGAACTCGGAGCCCTCGCCATCCGCCACGACCCGCACTTCCTGGCGCGTCAGCTTTGCGCCGGCGTTCATCACGAAGAGCGTCAGCTTCGCGTCCTTGCCGATGCGCACATTGATCTGACCGAGATGGCTGACGCCCTCGGACTGCTCCTGCACGATGAGCCACAGCACGTCCGCCCCGTCACCAACGTCCAGGTGCGTGACGGAGGAGACAAGAGCGTCGCCGTCGCCGGTCTGCCTCTCGACAACCGTCGCACTGGCGCCCTCGCCGACCCGCGCGGCAAAGCGCGTGTGGGCCTGACCGCCGGCATGCACGTTCTGCAGTTCGATCGGGGCCTTCAGCGTCGCACCCGCCGGGATATCCAGCGCGAAACCGTCGGCCGCAAAGGCGGAGTTGATGGCCGAGACCGTATCGTCCTTGTCGGCAGGGCCGAGAAGGGCCGCGAGGCTGCCGTCCGCGAGCTTGTCCGCGAATGTAGCCAACACGGTGCCTTCAGGCGCCTCCGCCTTCGCGGCAACACCGTTCAGGACCGACAGGACCGTCGAACCGGCGACCAGCGGCTCTTTCGGGCTGGCCGTCGCGGTCGGGTCGAAGGCGGGAACCGTGGCGAGGAGCCGACGCAGATCCGTATAGTGCCATGCCTCGACCTTGCGGTTGGGCAGGCCCTGCTCCAGAAGCCGCACGGCCTCGCTACGCTTCTCCCTGACGCCGGCATTGCCCGGCAGGGACGTCTCGCGCTGGGAAAAGGCTTCGATCAGCGCGTCCTCGGCGGCGGTCCGCTTTATTTGCGTTTGAACATTCATCATCAATCCTTACGCCGCCTCGCCGACGAGACCGGCATAGCCGTTTCTCTCCAGCTCCCGTGCCAGCTCCTTGTCGCCCGACTTCACCACGCGGCCCTTGTAGAGCACGTGCACCGAGTCCGGCACGATGTAGTCGAGCAGGCGCTGATAGTGCGTGATGACCACCACCGCGCGATCGGGCGAACGCAGCGCATTCACACCGTCGGCGACGATTTTCAGCGCATCGATGTCAAGGCCGGAATCGGTCTCGTCGAGCACGCAGAGCGCCGGTTCCAGCAGCTTCATCTGCAGGATCTCGGCGCGCTTCTTCTCGCCGCCGGAGAAACCGACATTGAGCGGCCGCTTCAACATGCTCATGTCTATGTCGAGAGCGTCGGCCGCCGCGCGCACGCGCTTCATCAGGTCGGGAATCTTGAGCTCCTCCAACCCGCGCGCCTTGCGCTGGGCGTTCATCGCCACCTTGAGGAACTCCATGGTGGCCACGCCCGGTATCTCCATCGGATACTGGAAGGCGAGGAAAAGGCCCGCGGCCGAGCGCTCGGCCGGGTCCATATCGAGGACCGACTCCCCGTTGAAGAGAATGTCGCCCTCGGTGACCTCATAGTCCTCGCGGCCGGCCAGAACGTAGGAGAGCGTCGACTTGCCGGAGCCGTTCGGCCCCATGATGGCAGTCACTTCACCCGCCTTCACGGAAAGATCGACGCCGCGAAGGATTTCCGTGCCGTCCTCGGCGATGCGGGCGTGCAGGTTCTTGATTTCAAGCATTCTTGTTGTCCCAGTCCTTGTGCCGGCTCAGCCGACCGAGCCTTCGAGCGAAATGTTGATGAGCTTCTGCGCCTCGACGGCAAATTCCATCGGAAGCTCCTGGATGACGTCCTTGACGAAGCCGTTGACGATCAGCGCGATCGCCTCCTCTTCCGGAATACCGCGCTGCATCACGTAGAAGAGCTGGTCCTCGGAGATCTTCGACGTCGTGGCCTCGTGCTCGAACTGCGCGGTCGCGTTCTTGGCCTCGATGTAAGGCACCGTGTGCGCCCCGCAGTCGTTGCCGATCAGGAGCGAATCGCACTGGGTAAAGTTGCGCGCGTTCGCCGCCTTGCGGTGTGCCGAGACCTGGCCGCGATAGGTGTTGTTCGACTTGCCGGCCGAGATACCCTTGGAGATGATCCGGCTCGACGTGTTCTTGCCGAGGTGGATCATCTTCGTACCCGAGTCGATCTGCTGGTGCCCGTTCGAGACGGCGATCGAATAGAACTCGCCGCGGGAATTGTCGCCACGCAGCAGGCAGGACGGATATTTCCAGGTGATCGCCGAGCCGGTCTCCACCTGCGTCCAGGAGATCTTCGAGTTCTTGCCGCGGCAATCACCCCGCTTGGTGACGAAGTTGTAAATGCCGCCCTTGCCTTCCGTATCGCCTGGATACCAGTTCTGGACGGTGGAATACTTGATCTCCGCATCGTCGAGCGCGATCAGCTCGACCACGGCCGCGTGGAGCTGGTTCTCGTCGCGCTGGGGCGCCGTGCAACCCTCGAGATAGGAAACGTAGGCGCCCTCCTCGGCGATGATCAGGGTGCGTTCGAACTGCCCCGTATTCTTCTCGTTGATACGGAAATAGGTGGACAGCTCCATCGGGCAGCGCACACCCTTCGGCACATAGACGAAGGACCCGTCGGTAAAAACCGCCGAATTCAGCGTCGCATAGAAATTGTCCGAGGGCGGAACGACCGAGCCGAGATATTTGCGCACCAGATCCGGATATTCGCGGATCGCCTCGGAGATGGAGCAGAAGATGACGCCGGCCTTGGCCAGCTCCTTCTTGAAGGTGGTGACGACGGAGACCGAATCGAACACCGCATCGACCGCCACGCGGCCGGACTGGTAGACGTTGTCACCGGCCTCGTCCGCCTCGCCGTCGATGGTGCTGGGCTCGTCGACCCGGCGCACGCCGGCCAGAATCTCCTGTTCCTTCAGGGGAATGCCGAGCTTTTCGTAGGTGCGCAGCAGCTCCGGATCGACCTCGTCGAGCGAGCTCGGCCCGGCCTGGTTCTTCGGCGCGGAATAATAGTGGAGGTCCTGGAAATCGATCTTCGGATAGCTGACGCGTGCCCAGCTCGGCTCCTGCATGGTGAGCCAGCGCTTGTAGGCGCTAAGACGCCATTCCGTCATCCACTCCGGCTCGCCCTTCTTGGCCGAGATGAAACGGATGATGTCCTCGTTCAGCCCCTTGGGCGCCTTGTCGCTCTCGATGAGCGTCTCGAACCCGTATTTATACTGGTCCACATCGATCATGCGGACCCGATCGATCGTCTCCTGCACAGCAGGCATCAGCGTTCTCCATCCATGCCGGAGTCAAGATCCGGCCGTTTTCCAACTCTGGCGACTTGCGCCTAATTTAGTGAGCGATCACTTCGAATTCATGGGGTGCCGCTCCAAATATGTCTCATTTACTCCATTTTTCTTTGCCGCATTCGCCTGTCCTTCCTTGATCAGCGCCGGTCAGGCTGCGGCGCTTGCCGATTTCCGTCTTCTGATGATCGATTCCAGCGCGGCGGTGAAGGCGTCGATTTCCTTTTCCTGGGTCTGCGGACCGATGGAGACGCGCAGCGCGCCAAGCGCATCGTCAAAGCCCATGGCCTGCAGGACATGACTGGGGCCGACCTTTCCGGACGAGCAGGCCGAGCCCGCCGAAAGCGCAATGCCGGCGAGATCGAAGGCGATCTGCGCGGTCTCCGCCTTCATCCCGGGAATGGTGAAAAACACCGTGTTGGGAAGGCGCGGCGCCGCCTCGGCGTGGATCACCGCATCGGGCAGGACCTGCCGTATCGCGTCTTCGATCCGCCCGCGCATCAAGCGCATGGTGGCGGTCTCGCCAAGGGCGGTCGCCGCCTCTCGGGCCGCCGCGCCGAAACCGGCGATCGCCGCCACATTCTCCGTGCCCGCGCGGTGCCCCTTCTCCTGGCCGCCGCCGGTCACGAGTGCTGCCGGCATCATCAGATCCGACGCGCCGACGAAAGCGCCGATACCCTTTGGGCCGCCGATCTTGTGCGAGGAGAGAATAAGGAAGTCCGCATAACCGGCGGAAACATCCAGGGGAATCCGACCGGCCGCCTGCACGGCATCGACGATCAGAACACCCCCGACCGCCTTCACCAGCCGGCCGATCTCTTCCACAGGCTGGATAACGCCGGTTTCGTTATTGGCTGCGTGGACGGCCACGAGCGGCAATCCCCGCACCTTGTCGTGGGCGGCGAGTGCGCGTTCGAGCCCGTCCAGGTCGACGAGACCGTTACGGGTAACACCGATTCTCTCTACCTGCCCGGCCGGAAACCGCCCGCCCGACAGGAGCGAGGGATGGTCGGCCGCCGAGACATAGGCGCGGGAGAAGCGCAAGCGCGCCCGGCCCATGGTCCAATCGGGCGTCAACAGAGTCGATGCGGCTTCCGTGGCGCCAGAGGCGAAGACCACATGCTCCGGCCGGCCATTGACGAGCGCTGCCACCGCCTGGCGCGCATCCTCGACGATGCGCCGCGCGGCACGCCCCTCCGCGTGGACGGATGACGGATTGAAAGCCTCGAGCGCATCGATCACGGCCGCGCGCGCGGCCGGCAGGAGCGGCGCGGTGGCGTTGTAATCGAGATAGATGCGCTTTCCGACCATTTCCTTCCGTACCATCTGCCACACATGCGGCGAGGACAGCGTTATTTCCTTGAATTCTCAAGGCGAGCCGTCCTATCTAGCCGGCTTGCCGGGGCGGCTTGGTCGCCCAGTTTTGAACAGTTCTAAACTAGCTTCTATGGAGGCGCCGGCGTCGCGTCAAGACCCGTCCGCAATTCGCTTGTGGCGATCGGGCGCTGCGCCAAGGTGGAGTCAAAATGCCCGAAGTAATCTTTACCGGTCCGGCCGGTCGTCTTGAAGGCCGGTATCAGCCGTCGAAGGAAAAGAACGCACCCATCGCGCTCATCCTGCATCCGCATCCGCAGTTCGGCGGCACGATGAACAACAAGATCGTGTACGATCTGTTCTACATGTTCCAGAGCCGCGGCTTCACGACGCTCCGCTTCAATTTCCGCGGCATCGGCCGCAGCCAGGGCGCGTTCGACCATGGCACGGGCGAACTGTCGGATGCTGCCGCCGCACTCGACTGGGTGCAGTCGCTGCATCCCGATTCCAAGAGCTGCTGGGTGGCCGGCTATTCCTTCGGAGCTTGGATCGGCATGCAGCTCCTGATGCGCCGCCCGGAGATCGAAGGCTTCATCTCCATCTCACCGCAGCCGAACATCTACGATTTCTCCTTCCTCGCGCCCTGCCCCTCCTCGGGCCTGATCATCCATGGCGACGCCGACCGGGTTGCACCGACCGCCGACGTCCAGACTCTTGTGGACAAGCTTCAGTCGCAGAAGGGTATCACCATCACGCAGAAAACGATTCCCGAGGCGAACCATTTCTATTCCAATGCCGCCGACCAGCTCATCGAGGAATGTGCGGATTATCTCGACCGGCGCCTGAAGGGGGAGCTTGCCGAACCGCGCCCCAAGCGCATTCGCTGATCAGGGGCCTGCCAGGACGCCGCCGCTCACCGCCTTGCGGCAGCCCGTCGTCGTGGGAAAGGTGAGCGGCAGACCTTTCACCGCACGCACGGCGAGATAGGCCCAGGCTTCGGCTTCCATCGCATCCCCATCGAGGCCCGCTTCCTCGGCCCGCACGACCGTTGCCGGCGCAACGATGGCCTGCAGATCCGCAAGGATGTGCGGGTTCTTGCGCCCGCCGCCAGAGACGACCCACAGCTCCGGTTTCGCCGGCAGGTGGTCGACCGCCCTTGCGATCGCCTCGGCCGAAACGCGCGCCAGCGTGCGTGCGCCGTCGGCCAGCTCCAGTCCGGTCGCATGGTCGAGGGTGAAATCGCCGCGGTCGAGCGACTTCGGCGCCGCGCGCGAAAAAAACGGATTGTCGAGGTAGCGGCCGACGACGGATGACACGACCGCGCCCTCGCTGGCAATCATCCCTTCCTCGTCGAAGGGGATGCCGCCTTCCCGGGCCACCCACTGGTCGATCAAGGCATTGCCGGGCCCGGTATCGAAGGCGACCGGCGGTCCCGCCTTCGGCACGAAGGTGACGTTGGCGATCCCCCCGACATTCACGAAGGCGACCGGAAAACGCCCGCCGTGGGGTGGCGGAAGACTCGCCGCGAGCGCTGCATGATAGGCGGGAATGAGCGGCGCCCCCTGCCCGCCGTGGCGCATGTCCTCCGCCCGCATATCGTAGGCGATGGCGAGACCGGTGCGGCGCGCAAGCAGCGCACCGTCGCCCAGTTGCACGGTCAGTGCACGCTCTGGCCGGTGCAGGACGGTCTGTCCGTGAAAACCGACGATTTCGGGCTTCCAGCCCGAGGCGGGGCCGGCAAGGAAGCGCTCCACCGCCGCCGCGTGCCGCTCGGTGATCTCGCGCTCCAGCGTTAAAAGTCCGCCTGGCCGCTCCTCGCGCCTGTCGATCTGCCGCGCCGTCGTGAGCGCTGTCTCGATCCGCCGCCGGAAGGCGGCTTCATACGCCACCGCCATGGACGGCCCGCGCCTGACAAGGTTTTCGCCGTCGGTAACGAGAACGGCTAGATCGATGCCGTCCATCGACGTGCCGCTCATCAGACCGAGGGCGATCATCTCAGCCATTCCCGACGCTCCTTCGGGCCGTGCTTGTGCGTGGCACAAAAGTGGTGCTAAACGCCGCTGTCATTCTCCACCCCTTCTCCCTCCACGGGATTGCAGACGATGCCCGAGTTCAAGTCCGATTTCCTGCGCATTCTGTCCGAGCGCGGCTTTATCCACCAGACCTCCGACGAGGCGGGTCTGGACGAGCTGTTCCTGCGCGAGACGGTGACGGCCTATATCGGCTTCGACGCGACGGCGAAAAGCCTGCATGTGGGTTCATTGATCCAGATCATGATGCTGCACTGGCTGCAGAAGACGGGGCATCGCCCGATCGCTCTCATGGGCGGCGGCACATCGATGATCGGCGATCCCTCCTTCAAGGACGAAGCGCGGAAACTGCTGACCGAAGACGTCATCGCCGACAATCTCGCCGGCATCAGGCGCAACTTCGAACCCTATCTCGCTTTCGGCGACGGACCGACGGATGCCGCCATGGTCAACAACGCCGATTGGCTGCTCGACATCAAATATGTCCCCTTCCTGCGCGACGTCGGCCGCCATTTCTCTGTCAATCGGATGCTCTCCTTCGATTCGGTGCGGATGCGGCTCGACCGCGAGCAATCACTCTCCTTCCTGGAGTTCAATTACATGATCCTCCAGGCTTATGATTTCGTCGAGCTTTACCGCCGCTTCGGGTGCCGCCTCCAGATGGGCGGCTCGGACCAGTGGGGTAACATCGTCAGCGGGATCGAACTCGGCCGGCGCATGGACGATGCCAGCCTGTTCGCCCTCACCTCGCCGCTGCTGACCACCGCCTCCGGCGCGAAGATGGGCAAGACGGCCGCCGGCGCGGTCTGGCTCGATCCGGAGATGCTGAGCCCCTACGATTTCTGGCAGTACTGGCGCAACACGGAGGACGCCGACGTCGGCCGCTTTCTGCGCCTCTACACGACCCTGCCGATGGACGAGGTCGCCCGGCTCGAGGCCCTGGGCGGAGTGGAGGTGAACGAGGCCAAGAAGATCCTGGCCACGGAAGTGACGGCCATGCTGCACGGGCGAAATGCGGCCGAAGAGGCCGCCGAGACCGCCCGCAAGACCTTCGAGGAAGGCGCGCTGGCCGAATCCCTGCCCACCGTGCCCATAGAACGCGCCCGGCTCGAAGACGGGATCGGTCTTCTCAGCCTGTTCGTGGAGACCGGCCTTGCCGGTTCCAACGGCGAGGCTCGGCGCCACGTGAAAGGCGGAGCCGTGCGCATCAACGACGACGTGGTGAACGACGACCGCCGCATGGTGACGACAGGCGATATCACGGCTGACGACGTGATCAAGCTGTCGCTGGGCAAGAAAAAGCACATGCTGGTGCGGCCGCGATAGAGCGATCCCGGTCACTGGTATTCGAAGAGCTGCCTGAAGATCCCCGGTGCGATGGCCGAGATCGGGTTGATCTCGAGCGCCGGTTCGCCCGTCTTGCCGCTCAGGCGATAGGTGATGCCGATCAGTGCCCGGTCGCGCCCGTTGCCGAGAATCTGGCCTATGATCGGGATTTCCCCGAAAATGCGGTTAATTCCGTAAAGCGGCATGAACGTGCCGGTGATGTCCATGTTTCCGTTCGGATCGTAGAGCGTGCCCTGGAACGTCGAGCCGATCAGCGGCCCGCGCAGCACGCCGTTGCTGATCCCGAGGCGCTGCGGCGCTTTTTGAAGCACGGCGGCTCCGAGTTCGAACCGGATGCGTGAAGCGTCCACCTGCCGCCCAGTGCCCTCACCTTCGGCGCTTGCAGCCACCAGCGAGCGCAGGCGCGGTTCGTCGACGACCCAGAAATCCTGGATCGTGAACTGACCGGAGAGATTCTTGTCGTCTGCTCCATGCAAGGCGAGGCTGAGTTGCCCGCCTTCGACATGCTCGTAGATATCGAGGAAGCGCAGGACCGCGCCGGCATTGGTCGAGGACGCGCGCAGGCTGACCCGCCCCGGCTCGCCCCCCTTCTCCGCCTGCACGGCCCCATAGCCGGAAGGAGCGGCACGCAGCGACACCCGCTCCGGCCGCGAGGATCGCGACGCATAGGTCAATTCCACCTGCTCCAGGCTTTCCCCGTTGAAGCCGTGAACCGTGGCGAGCGAGGCCTCGATGGAGGACTGTACGCCGTCCCCGGCGCTTTCCGATCCGGCGGTCTTTTCGTCCAGGACGCGCTTGATGATGCCGCGCGCATCCAGCGAGCGACCGTTCACCGAAACGGCATATGTGGTACCGGAACGTCGGATCATGGCCGCATAGTCGTCATTGCGGTTGAGCTGCACGTGATCGAGACGGGCTTCCGCCAGGGTTCCGCCGGAAAGGCGCACGAGGCCGTCGACAGCGAAGCTTTCGCCGCGCAGCGAGAACTCCCGCAGTTCCACCGTATCGCCGTCCCGCTCCATGAAGAAGCGCGCCGTTGCGGGAATGCCGGCCCCCTTCCGCCAGCCGATCCACGGCACCGTCAGCTGTGCCTTGTCCAGGGAAACGGCCAGCTTTTCGCGCTTGTCGGGCTGTTGTTCGTAAACCACTTCGAACGGCCCGGAGACGAGCGTCCCCAGCCCGGGGAAAAGCCTCTCCCGCGCGGCGTCGTCCACCCTTAACACCACGTGCCGAACCCGCTCCACGGCCGATCTGCGCAGCGGCTCGACGACGTGCACGCTGGCGGGTACGGAATTGAGGCGTGCTTCGGCGGTAAACTCGGCCCGGTCGGGCTGCACCAGCAGCGACCCGTTCGCATCGCTGATCTCCTGTCCCTCGAAGGGCTTGGCGATCGAAAGATTTTCGTAGTCGAGCGCGACGCGCCAGCTCAGGTCTTCCGCCGGGAGACCGGCCTGGAGGGGGATTTGGGCGTTGACCCGTCCAGCCATCTGCCCGCTCAGATCCGCGGGCGTCAGGTCGTGGAAACGGGAGGCGTCGATCGGCTCGTAGGAAGCAAGTTCGACAACCGCCGCAGCCTCTCCCTCGATATCGATCTCCAGATCGCCGATGCGCGGCTTGCGGTGCGCGGCATCTATGCGCATCGTCCCCCCGTGAACGGCGACGCTGCGCCCGCTGGGCATGTAGATCGCCCCCGACTCCAGCCCGACCAGGACATCCGTGCCGCGAAATTCCACCTGCCCGCTGCCGTCGCGCACCGCCGGGATATCGCCGGCGATGTCGAAGCGCGTGTCCTTCAGCGCGAAGCGGCCGACCAGTTCGTCATGCGAGAGCGGAACACCGTTTCCCAGCCGCCCGGGCGGAACGCTGAAGCGCAGCGTGCTGTCGTGCACACGCCCGCCGAATACGTTCTCCAGCGTCCAGCGGCGCGCCCCGTGCGCCGCGAACCAGGGCCAGAACTGCTTGACCTCCGTCATCGGCATGTCCGCTATATCCACCGCGAGCGTGATGCCCGGCGACATGCCGGCCGGGACGGATAGCGCGGCACTTGCCGCCATCTCCCCCGCTTGCGTGCGGATGTTGATCTCCTCGGCGACCAGACGGGTGTCCGCCGGTTCATATCGGCCCTTGAGGCGCATGGCATATGCGAGGGCTGGTTCGGGCGAGTCGATCGGCGCCAGCAGCGCATTCCGCGAAACGAGCTCGAAGCCATAGCCGGCGGTCCCGGCGGCGGAGAGCGGCCGGATCGTGCCCTTGAAACCGATGGTGCTGCGGCCCGCGCTCATATGGGACGAGATGAGAGAGTACACCTCGTCGCCTTCGGCGAAAGCCACCTCCAGCGCGGCCCTGGAGATCAGAAACTCGCTATCGTCGACGCCCAGCAGGATATCCCTGGCATCGACCGCAAGCGACATTTGGCCGGCCTCCGTCCCATAGGCCTCCCGGCCCGTCATCGCGATCGTCACCGGGCCGATCGATCGCACGGCGCCGCGCCGCGCGGGGGCCGACCGGTTGTCGTCGGTCAGCGCCATGTCGAGCGCAAGCTCCGTTACGGTGCCTGTTTCGGGATCGCGTGCGGCATGGCCTTCAAGGACGACGCGGCGCAGGCCGTTGACAAGCAATCCTTCAAGATCGATGTGTGCGCCGTCGCGCCTGAGATCCAGATCTTCGATGACGAGCCCCGGCTCGCCCCGCGGCTTTTCCGACAGGAAGCTCAGCCGGGAAAGCGTGACACGGTCGAGGCCGGAGGCGCTCGTCATCCGGAAGGCGTTTCGCACCGCGCCGAACACCGCCTCGCGCAGCCGATCCGGACCGATGGCTGTTCCCGGCGCCTCCGCAAGCAGGGCCGGCAGCCCGGCCGGCAGGATTTCGGCATCTTCCACTTCGACCCGCCCCAGCTCCACGCGGCCGTCAAGCAGGGCCAGGGGTCGGAGGCCGAAACGCAAGGTGCCGACGCTCGCGATCAGCGCACTGTCGTCGGCCCGACTGATACGCGCCTCGCGCACCTCGAGGGCGAGAAGGCTGGTCTCGCCGAGTCCCATGCGCAGCTGGCCCAGTGTCACGTCCGCATCGAAACCGGCAAGCCGGCTGATCGCACGTTCGGCCTGGAGTCGCAGGCGTTCATTGCCGATCGCATCGACGCCGATCGCGTAGAAGGCGCCGCCCGCAAGCACGAGAAGTATCAAAAAGGCCAGCCCCGCCATGGCGATCCACGCCAAAACGCGCTCGCGCAACCGGCGGGGCAAGGGTCGCGACGAAGGGCAAATCGCCGAAGGCAGGCGCGCGAGCGCGGCGATTTCGCTGCGTCGAAAATGCACCTCCTCGTGGCCCCGTGCCTCGTGCTCCCGCTGGTTGTCCGTCAATGCATCCTTACCCGGTTGGACGAATCCCCCTGGACCATTATATCTGTGCGTCCCGCGTGCGGGGGCCGGCCATGGAAAATTCCATCGATTTGTTCTGCCGGCGTAGAGAAAAACGAGGGAAATAAAATGGCCGGTCCTGACAAAGGAAGCGAAGCACCCGATTTCGAGCTGCCACGCGACGGCGGCGGCACCCTGCGGCTGTCGGAACTGCGTGGCAAGCCGGTGGTGCTCTATTTCTATCCCAAGGACGACACCAGCGGGTGCACGGCGCAGGCGCTCGACTTTTCCGCCCGCAAGGCCGATTTCGACGAAATCGGCGTGGCCGTCATCGGCATGTCGCCCGACAGCCGGAAAAGCCACGAAAAGTTCAAGACCAAGCACGAGATCTCCATCGACCTCGTTTCCGACCCGGACAAGAAAGTGCTCGAAACCTACGGTGTCTGGGTCGAGAAGAGCATGTACGGGCGCAAATACATGGGCGTGGAGCGCACCACCTTCCTGATCGCGCCCGACGGCCAGATCGCCGAGGTCTGGCGCAAGGTGAAGGTGCCGGGCCATGTCGACGCCGTTCTGGAGGCTGCCAGGGCGCTGTGACGCGCTCAAAAGCCTTTGTTAACCCTAAGATTGTGTAATCGGCTTCACTGAAATCACCATGGTGCGGGGCAGTGAAGCGGGCACGATCGACAGCGTCGCGCGGACGGAGGGAGCCGCCCACCATCATCATCGCCCGAGGCGATGACATCCGCTACTTCACGCTGCGGCCGTGGATGACGGCCATCGCCGTGTCGGCGGCCGTCATCCTTTCCCTCGGTTACTTCGGCGCCACCGCCTACCTGCTCCTGCGCGACGACCTCATGACGGCCGCGGTCGCCCGTCAGGCGCGCTTGCAGCAGGCCTATGAAGACCGCATCGCCGAGCTCAGGACGCGGCTCGACCGCACCGCCAGCCGTCAGTTGCTCGACCAGCAGCTCATGGAAAGCAAGGTGAAGGAACTTGCCGAACGGCAGCGGGCGCTGGACGAACGCTATGACAGGCTGGGCCTGGATCGCGGCGAGCCGGCCGAGAAGGAAGCACGGCAGGCGCCGCCGATCCCCGCGCAAGATCCCGAACGTCGTGCTGATCACCTGCGCTTGGACGGAATCACCACCGGCAGCGCCTATGCGCCGACGGACATTGCCAGGAGACCCTGGCCGGATCGTGCAAGCCTGCAGAGCGAAGCCGATCACGCTGACCTTCTCTTCGTCTCGATCAACCGCACACTTCGTACGCTTGAGGCGAAACAGATCGCCCGCGTGAAAGCCGTCACCGAGAAGGCCTATCAGACAGCCGAGACCCTGGGCGAAGCGTTCCGGACCGCCGGCATCGACCTGCCTGATAGCTCCGCCGAGAGCAGTGCCGGCGGCCCGCTCATCGCGTTCGAGGACAACGCGCTCTTCCAGGACAGGATGCGCGAACTCGATGAAGTGCTCGACCGGCTGGAGACCTTGCGGAGGACGGCCAGGCGCATACCCGTCTTCCACCCCGTTCCCGCCGCGAGCGTGAGCAGCAGGTTCGGCATGCGCCGCGATCCCATCTTGCGGCGCCCCGCCTATCACGCCGGCGTGGATTTCCGGGTCCGGCATGGTGCGCCGGTGCAGGCCGGCGGCGGCGGCACGGTCGTCAAGGCGGGATGGAACGGCAGCTATGGCCGCATGGTCGAGATCGACCACGGTGACGGCTTCAGCACGCGATATGCCCATTTGAGCCGGGTCGCCGTCAAGGCCGGCGAAACGGTGCGCCCGGGACAGGTGATCGGCCGGGTCGGCAGCAGCGGGCGCTCGACCGGTCCGCATTTGCACTACGAAGTCCGCCGCAGCGACACCGCCGTCGATCCGCTGACCTTCATCGCCACCGGCCGCCGCATCGCCGACTATCTGTAAACGTGAAAAAGCCCCGGTGAAACACCGGGGCCTTTAGCGTGGAAATCGTTTGCCGACGGCCGCCTACTCGGATTCAGACTCGGATTCGGCGTTCTTGGCGGCTTTCTTCGGTGCCGCCTTCTTCTTGGGCGCAGCCTTTTTCTTGGCCGGCTTCGGCGCTTCCTCGGCCTCGTCCTCGTCGTCCGCCAGGAGTTCCTCGCGGCTCACCTTCTTGTCGGTGACGTCGACCTCGGCCAGGAGCTTGTCGACCACCTTCTCCTCGAAGAGCGGTGCGCGGATATTGGCGAGCGCCTGCGGGTTCTGGCGGTAGAAATCATAGATTTCCTGCTGCTGGTGCTGCGGATAGCGCCGGATCGATTCAAACAGCGCGCGCTGCATCTCGTCCTCGCTCACCTGCACGTCGGATTCCTCGCCAATCTGGGCCAGGACGAGGCCGAGCCGCACGCGGCGCTCGGCCAGCTTGCGGTATTCCTCGCGCGCCTCTTCCTCGGTGGTCTCCTCGTCCTCAAAGCTCCGGCCCGCTTGCTCAAGGTCACGGGTGACCTGCGACCAGATGTTGTCGAACTCGGCGTCGACGAGCTTCGACGGCGCCTCGAACTGGTAGACCTTGTCCAGCGCATCGAGCAGCTGACGCTTGGCTTTCTGGCGCGTCACCTGGCCGAACTGGTTCTCGAGCTGGCCGCGGATGATCTCGCGCAGCTTGTCGGCCGATTCCAAGCCCAGCTTCTTGGCCAGCTCGTCGTCGATCACCAGTTCCTCCGCCGCGGCCACCTGCTTGACCGTAACGTCGAACTCCGCCTCCTTGCCGGCCAGGTGCTCGGCTGCATATTCCTGCGGGAAGGTGATCTTGAAAGTCTTCTCGTCGCCCGCCTTCAGCCCGACGAGTTGCTCCTCGAAGCCGGGGATGAACTGATTGTGGCCGATCACCACCTCCGAGTCGGTTCCGGCACCGCCTTCGAACGGCTCCCCGTCGAGCTTGCCGACATAGTCGATGGTGACCTTGTCGCCGTCTTCGGCCTTGCTGTCCTTCGCTTCGTAGGTGCGCGCGGAATCGGCCACCCGCTTGACCTGCTCCTCGACCTCCTCCTCGGAAACGTCGTAGACCGGACGCGTGATCTTGATCTCGGAGAAATCCTTGATCTCGATCGGCGGGATGACCTCATAACTCATGGAGAACTCGAAATCCGCGTCGCCGGCGAGCACCTTCTCGGCTTCCTTCTCGTCCTCGGTCATGGCGACCTCCGGCTGCATGGCCGGCTTTTCGCCCCGCTCCTCGAGAATCGACTTGGAGGAATCGGACAGGATCTCGTTGACGACCTCCGCCATGAAGGATTTGCCGTACATGCGGCGCAGGTGCTGGATCGGCACCTTGCCTGGACGGAAGCCCTTCAGTCGGACCTTGTCCTTGGCATCCACCAGCCGCTCCATCAGCCGGGCTTCCAGGTCCTCGGCCGGCACGGTGACCTTGATCTCGCGCTTAAGACCGGAATTGAGAGTCTCGCTAACCTGCATATCAAACCTTTATTTTACTTCAGCGCCACCTCTAGCGGCGTGCCATCGTCACCTGCCGGATGTCGTTCCCGGGCGGGCCCTGTTCCCCGAGGGGAAGCCGTTGCGCCCACACCAGTCCTCCCTTCGCCGGCTTCGAGGAAAAACTCCCTGCGCGCGGCGGCCCAGAACCGCAAAGCCCAGGCCTGACAAACATCCTGGTGCGGGTGGAGGGACTTGAACCCCCACGGCTTGCGCCACAGGAACCTAAATCCTGCGTGTCTACCAGTTCCACCACACCCGCCTCGAAAGCGGACGCTCCCGAAAGCGCGGCGTTCTATATCACCTGCCCCCTATGTATCAAAGGGAAATTGCCCGAGAAACCGGCCTTTTTTGGCCGACACCCCCGCAACGACGGGCCGCCGCACCGCGCGGCGGCCTACCGGCGTTCCCATTTCCTTCGCGCCGCGCAACGGCCGGCTTCGTGACGGATTTATGATGCGTTGCACAATTTGCATTGCTGCCATGCAACATCATCTCTTTTTCCTTTGTGCCGGGGGGCTTATTTAACGAGGGCAAGACGGTTGAACAAAACCTCGACGAAATGAGCAAGACCATGAACCTGATCCGCAACTACAACAACTGGCGCCGCTATCGGCAGACGGTTAACGAACTGAACCGCCTTTCGACACGTGAATTGAACGACCTCGGCATCTCCCGCGGCGACATTCCGTACGTGGCGCGCAAGTCCCTTTAAGAGTTTCGCCAGGGTTACCTCCTCCCAACCCTGACGAATGCGGCTGGCTTTCTCCTCCTCCCGATTGCCAGCTACACAAACGACACCCGCCGGACCTCCTCCCCCGGCGGGTGTTGTTTTTTGCCTATCTCTCTCCCAGTACCCCACGCTGGCGCCAGTGCGCGAGCGGCATGATGTCGGGCGCACCTCCGGCCGGCTCGTACCAGCTGTCGACCGCCCACCGTTTGCCGTCAGGCGCGCGGATCACCGCCGTGGCATGCGGGTAGCGCCGGTCCAGGAAGAAGCCGCGCGAGGCATTCGCCTCGACCTGGTGGTGCCTGAGCAACCCCAGACGATTGAGCAGGTGCAGCAAAGCCTGGGTATTGGTCGATTCGTCGATGCAGTCCATCTGTCCCAGCACGCGCGAACCGGCGAAGCTGCCCTTCGCCTTGTCGGCCACGCCGATCGCTCTTGTCGCCTGCCGCTCGAAGAACTGGACCGCCGCGGCGATCGCCGCCCGTTCCGCCTCGGGCGAGTGCCGGCCGGGTTGCATGATCTCCTGAAAACGCCGGCGCATCTGGTGGCCGACCGACAGGCTCGTTCTGTAGGTACAGGAATAACCGCTGCAAACGTGAACCTGTAGGGGCTCCGCCGAAGCGCGAGCCACCGGTGCGGCGAAGCCGGCAAGCATGGCAATGATGATGAACCCGCGCATTCCCTCCCCTTCGGGGCGCACAGTCGGTCTGGAGATAACGCGCGTGTTGCGGTTTGCGTTGCATTCGCGGTGGCTTGCGCCTATTTCCGCGACATGAAACAGACTCCCTTACACGTCATCGGCGGCGGGCTCGCCGGCTCGGAAGCTGCCTGGCAGGCAGCGGAGACGGGCGTGCCCGTCGTCCTGCACGAAATGCGGCCGGTGCGCGGCACCGACGCGCACAAGACGGACGGCCTGGCCGAGCTCGTCTGCTCGAATTCCTTCCGTTCCGACGACGCGGAAACGAACGCGGTGGGGCTCCTCCACGCCGAGATGCGGCTGTCCGGATCGCTGATCATGCGTGCGGGCGACGCCAACCAGGTGCCGGCGGGCGGCGCGCTGGCCGTGGACCGGGATGGATTTTCCCAGGCCGTGACACGCGCGCTTGAAGACCATCCGCTGATCGAGATCGCCCGCGAGGAGGTTCCCGACCTGCCGCCGGCGGACTGGGACCAGGCGATCATTGCCACCGGCCCCCTTACCGCCCCCGGACTGGCCGAAGCGATCCGGCGGGAGACCGGCGCGGAGGCGCTGGCCTTTTTCGACGCCATCGCCCCGATCGTCCATTTCGACACGATCGACATGGACGTGGCCTGGTTCCAGTCGCGCTACGACAAGGTCGGCCCCGGCGGGACGGGCAAGGACTATATCAACTGCCCGATGGACAAGGACACCTATCTGGCCTTCGTCCAAGCCCTACTCGACGGCGAGAAGACCGCCTTCAAGGAGTGGGAAGGCACGCCCTATTTCGATGGCTGCCTGCCCATCGAGGTGATGGCCGAACGCGGCGTCGAGACCCTGCGCCACGGGCCGATGAAGCCCATGGGGCTCACCAACGCCCACAAGCCCGACGAGAAGCCCTATGCGGTCGTACAACTGCGCCAGGACAACGCGCTCGGTACGCTCTACAACATGGTCGGTTTCCAGACGAAGCTGAAATACGGCGAGCAGGTCCGCGTCTTCCGCATGATCCCGGGGCTGGAGAATGCGGAGTTTGCCCGCCTCGGCGGCCTTCACCGCAATACCTACATCAACTCGCCGGCCCTTCTCGACGGCACCTTGCAGCTCAAATCCCGGCCGGGCCTGCGCTTTGCCGGGCAGATCACCGGCTGCGAGGGCTATGTGGAGAGCGCGGCGATGGGGTTGGTTGCCGGACGCTTCGCTGCGGCCGAACGCCTGGGCCGACCGCTCACGCCGCCCCCGCCGACGACCGCCTTCGGGGCACTGCTGAACCACATCACCGGCGGACACATCCTCGCTGAGGACGAGCCCGGAAAGCGCTCCTTTCAGCCGATGAACGTCAATTTCGGCCTGTTCCCGCCGGTCGAGGCCCCGAAACAGGAGGGCAAGCGCCTGCGCGGCAAGGAGAAATCCCTGGCGAAGAAGCGGGCGCTCACCGCGCGTGCGCTGGCGGACTGCCGTGCCTGGCTCGGGATCGCGGAAAAGGAAGCGGCCGAATAGACCTACCAGTCAGCGGACCTGAGCAGGATCGCGCCCTCGAAGACGTAGATGCGCGGCTGCTGGAGGTCGGCAAACAGGTAGGTGGGCAGCAGCATGATCTCGCGGCCTTCTGCGCCGAGACCAAACTTCAGCACCTGCTTGGCCCCATCGATCCGTGCGATGTCTTCGATGGTCGGCTTGGAAACGGGGAAGCGGACCGTCTCCTCCCCCGCCGTTATCAAGAGGGCGTTCTCCTCCAGACGGAAGGAAAGCTCCGTTCCCGATGGCAGAGTTAGGGACTCCGGCGCCTCATCGCGGGTGGAGAGATCGAAGTTCGGGATCATCACGTCGAATCCCGAAAGCGCAAAGGCGGTAGGCGCGGCGTCATAGGCGAGCGAAAAGCCGCTCGGCCCCTTGAAGCGCCGCGTCGGATCGAGGTCCCAGGCCCGGGCTATGGCTTGATAGCCCATACCGGACGACAGATCGACGTCCTCTCCCTCCGGCGCAACGCGTGCCAGCGCGTCCTGCCCCGCGAGAAAGCTGAGGGCGCCCAGTGCTTCCTCGTGACGCTTGCCCTCGACCGGCGGGTTTTCGACGATGCCGAGGAACCGCTCGGCCTGGCTCCTGATCGAGATCCCGAGAGCGCCCTGGGGACCGAAGCCGCCGAGGAGAAGCGCGAAAACCGGAAGCGCCAGAATGACCCGGATGTCGCCGCGAAAGCGCGGCAGGAACTGAAGCAGCACCACCACTGCCGTGACCGCCCCGAACAGACCGAGCAGGTAGCGCTCCGGGGTAAAGCCGAACGTCCCCACGCGCTCCACCAGCGCAAAGAAGAGCAACACCAGCGGAACCGGTAGGACGAACGGCCAGAACCGCAGAAAGAGCCGCGTCGGCGCCCGGGCGTGATCGAAAAAGGGATTGATGATCAAAAGCGCGGCGAAGAGGCAGAAACCGTAGGTGAGCACCAGCCACCCGATCTGGCCTTCCGGCATCTCGCCCGCGACGACGATTTTCAGCGCATAGACATGAAGGATGAGCGCATAGACGATGAGCAGCGGCGCGGCGAGGAAGTCCCCCAGGGCGCGCATGCCCCGGTCCATGAAGCTTCTGGCGGCCACGCTCGGCCGTTCGTCGAAACGGTCGGCAAACTGCCCGAGGGCGAAGAGCGGCGCGGCAAAGAGGCTCGTGAACGCCCAGACGTGCTGATAGAGCTCACTCGGAACCTCCAGGCCGAAAAGATAGGTCAGGCTTGCCAGGATGGCCGATATCCCGCCGGCAAGCAGCAGCAGCGCCAGCCCGCCCAAAAGCACGGCAAAGGCCGTGCGTGCGGAAAACATCCAGAAGGAATCGCTGTCACCCCGCCCGATAAAGGGGGCGATCAGGACCAGCCCGCACAATGCGGGAAACAGGACCCATTGCAGCACCGACAATTGCTCGGAAAATACGATCAGCAGCGTGACGGCACAGCCGGCCAGGACGGCGGTCGCGCTACTTGCCATGCGTGAGATCCCGCGCGCCTCACCACTCAGAGAAGCCGCCAGAGCGGCGAGCGCACCGCTGAACAGGCCGATCGCGAGATCAGCCGCAAATGCCCGCTGCGCATCGTCAGCGAACAGGTATATTTCGGCGATGATCAGATTGGCCTGCAGGGCCGCCGCCGCAAAGAAAATCGCCGGCACCGGAAAGCGGACGGCGGCGGCGCGCACGCCGACGAGCATTTCCTTGAACACGGCGCGCCAACCCGCGTCGGTTCCCCTGCCACTGGCCAGCACTGCCATCGCGAAAACTCCCTTGTGAAAGAATCAGGTCATGAAAACGCTTCCTGGAGAGCAGACAAGGCTGGCAGAAATGGGGCGTCACCAGCCGCGCAGGGCTCGCCTCAAGAGCAGCCAATGCCGGAGCACAGGCGAGATCGCGGCGCTTTCCTCGAGCGGATCGACCGCATCGGCTTCGATCGCATCCAGATATGGTCCGACGAGAGATACCGGCAGGTAGGCCGGCCGCAGCGATGCGGGCAGCGTGCGGGCCTCCTGCTTGAACCGGGCGAGATGATCACGCGCCAGCGCCGCCGTGGCGGCCACGGC
>NZ_JBHSUM010000047.1:0-28444 GCF_042660605.1 Nitratireductor sp. GCM10026969 | reverse complement strand
GCCAGGCGCACAGCGCGCCACAACCGGTCTGACGAACGCCCGCGCTTCCGACGGCCTGTGCCGCCGGTCGCTCACACCGCCGACCGCTTGCCTCTTGCCCTGGCTGGCGAGCCCGGCCGTGACGGTCGCGCGAGCTTGAGGTAGCGAGTAGCCACTTCAGGCATATTGCGCGAGGCCATGGCCGAGGGACCAATTCTCTTTCGCAACCTCGACAAGGCTCACGAATACGTCCTCCGGCCGGATACCGGGGTCTTCACCGAGCAACTCCGCGATCCGCCGGTACAGTGCTTTCTTCTGTTCCGCGGTCCTTGTGTTGCTCGCGGTGATCTGGATCAGCACGGCATCGTCGCTCCGGGCGACGCCGAGGTAAGTCGCACTGACGCGGAAGTCCGAAACGTCATGTTCCGTGATGGTCATGAACTGGTCGTCTTCGGGCACGTCGAACGTCTCGCGCATAGCCTGATAGAGGCCGTCGAAAATCGCCCGTTTGTAGGCCGCCGACTTTCCGGCGCGCAATGAGATGTGAAGGAGCGGCATTGCAGGTCCTTTCCGATTGTCCCGGCTTTACACTAACCCTCGCCCCATTATTATTGTATTCAATGATGATTGATTTCAGTGATAACGATCAGAAATGATGAGGCCCCTCGATCTGGATGCGGTCCAGGCTTTTGTTCGCGTCGCCGAGCTTGGCAGCTTCACGCGCGCGGCCGAGGCTACAGGGACGACGCAGTCTGCGGTCAGTTTGAAGCTGAAGCGGCTTGAAGAGAGGCTCGGCCGCCGGCTTCTCGAGCGGACGCCGCGTTACGTGGAGCTTTCGGCGCAGGGCGCCGCTTTCCTCGAACACGCCCGTGAACTCCTGGAGGTGCACGATCGCGCGTTCGCAGTGTTTTCCGGCACCCGCGAACGTCTCACCATCGGCATCAGCGACCACGTTGCGGGACCGGAACTGCCTGCGCTGATCGCGCGCATGAATGCGCAAGACCCGCAGCTGTTGATCGAAATCCGGATCGGATCCACGGGCGGTCTGCTTCAAAGCTTCGACCGGCGCGAACTCGACACGGTGATCGTCCGTCTGCAGACCGGGCGAACCGACGGGGAAATTCTCACCGAAGAAAAATTCGGCTGGTATGCAGCACCCAGTTGGCAGCACCGCGCGGGCGAGCCCCTGCCCGTGGCGACGATGCCGGAGCCCTGCGGCGTGCGTGCCATGGCGGGCAAGTTCCTCGACGAGGCTGGCGTGCCCTGGACTGAAGCTTTTGTTGGCGGTGGTGTTGCAGCGGTTTCTGCGGCCGTTATGGCCGGGCTCGGCGTGGCTGCGTTGGCTCGGCGCATGTTGCCATTCGGCGCGATTGACGTAGGCCCCAGGCTCGGGCTTCCCGATCTACCGTGCCTGCCGGTTCTACTGCACTCACGGGTTAAGGACGGGCGATCGCGCGACGCCCTTGCCGCGCTTTCGGCCGCCTTCAGGAGCGCGGCACGAGACTGAAACACGTCGGGCAAAGGTGACGTGACGGCAGTGTGGAGAGCCCAAGTTCCACGTCACCCGGCCCGGCGGAACGGCGGCGGGCGGCAAAGCCCGACGCCGTCCCATCGACCTCAGGAGTGTTCAGACGTCGATGTGACGATCCGCTGGCTCGGGCTCGAAAAGGCCCTTCTTCATCACGAACTTGACCCAGACCGCAGCCAGAACGGCGCCGGCGAAAAGCGTGCCCCCAGCGACTGAGAAGACCGTCACCGTCAGTTCCGGCGCCGGCGAGGCGTAGTAGATGGCATAGAGCATGCCGGCAATGCCGAGGACCTGGGGGAGCGGGTAGAGCGGCGTCTTGAAAGGCCGCGCGAGTCGCGGATAGCGCCGACGCAGAACGATCACGTCGATATGGGCGATGATATAGGCGATGAGCCAGGCGACCGCGGCGCCGACCAGCAGCAGCAGGATCGCGTCGGCATTCACCCCGTAGATGAGGATGGGGAGCGCCGTGGCGAGTGCAACCAGAACGATGGCTGTCCACGGTGTGCCGTATCTGGGGTGCAGCTTGCCGAGCACGGCGAACGTCTGACCGTTCTGCGCCATGCCGTATATCATGCGCGGGACCGCCGCCAGCGAGGTGTTGACGGTACTGCAGGTGGCCGTGAAGGCCGCCACGGTCAGGAAGATCAGTCCTGCCTTGCCCAGCACGGCCTCGACATAGGCGTAGTGCGGCAAGGGGGACGAGGCGAGCGTTTCCGTCGGCACGTAGATCAGCGCGCCCCAGCAGTAAAGCAGGTACATGACCAGGATCACCGTGGCGCCGACGATCATCGAACGCGGAATGATCCGGGCGGGATCGCGTGTCTCCTTGACCAGCGGGCAGGCGAATTCGAGCCCGACGAAGCCCCAGATGGCGATGGCGAGCAGAGCGAACATACCGCCGCTGAACGGTCCGACGCTCTCGGTCACCAGGTCCGCCGGGCGCGGCATGCCGAGGCCGGTGAGCGCGATTACCCCGAGCAGCGCGATGGTGGCGACCATGATGAAGGACAGCGCCGACTGCACGGTTGCGAAAACGTCAATGCCCATGATGTTGAGCATCGAGAACGTCGCAAGCAGTGCCAGAAGCAGCACGCCGGGCGGCAGTTCGAGGCCTGTGATTTCCACCAGCATCAGCTCGATCAGCACCAACTCGGCCGAAAGCGCGAACATGGCGACGACCAGGTAACCGGAGAAGACGGCAACTATGGCGGGGAAGTTGCCGATCGCCACCTCGGTAAAGGTGGCGAGGCTACCTGGACTGCGGAACATCAGCGTCAGCTCGGAGAAGGAGAAGACGTAAGTCAATGCCAGCCCGTAGGCCACCAGGATCGTCATCAGGAAGCCGTAACCGCCGAACCCCGCGCCCTGCAGCATGATCACCATCACGCCCTGCGAGACGACGAGGCCGACGCAGACGGCGAGCTGGGACCAGAAGCCAAGCGATCCCTTGAGACGGCCCGCCTCGCCGGCGGGCCGGATATGGTTGATTACAGACACGGTCGTACCTCCCTTTTCAGCGCTTGCATCAAATCGGGGTGAGAGCCTGTCGGCCGATGCCCGATCCGTTCCTCCGAGCTTCTTCTCCGCTTCTTGGACGACCTCGAACAGGTCGCCGGCCGGCGCGCCGAGTAAGCCGGCCCGTGCCTTGATGCGGTGCATCCCGGCCAGTGCAGTCGGATCCAGATCGCTGTGTGATTGGCCGGCACCCCATGCCTGCGCCCCCTCACTGACGCCGCCTGTTCAGCTTTCCTTATGGTTCAAATCGGCGGCCCGCCAAATTACCGTTTGCCGACGCAGTAGTGAGGAAGAGGCTAATCGTCGCTCGGCCTAAATAGTCCTTCGAAACGAAAGGCCTTTCGCGCACACCGCGCTTCGGCAAGCTCTCGCGGCATTTAGGGCCAACCTAACCATTGCTGCATGAAATCGTAATTTCCGCACTCCGGTCCCTCCAGTAGACCAGCAATCAGACCGCCGTCGCATCCGCGGAAAGTCTTGGCGAGCCAGAGAAGGGCGCAGAAATGTCAGTTGAAGAAGTCGACACGCTTGTTGTTGGTGGTGGCCAGGCCGGATTGGCCATGAGCGAGCATTTGAGCAAGTGCGGCGTGCCTCATCTCGTCCTTGAGCGGCACCGTATCGCCGAGCGCTGGCGTTCGGAAAGATGGGACTCTCTGGTTACCAACGGTCCCGCATGGCACGACCGGTTTCCGGGGATGGAGTTTCCGGATACCGATCCGGATGCCTTCGTGCCCAAGGAGGAGGTCGCGGACTATTTTGTCGCTTACGCAGAACAGATCGCTGCCCCCGTCCGTTGCGGTGTGGAGGTAAAGGAAGTACGGCGAAATATCGGCCGGCCGGGCTTCCGCGTCGAAACCTCCGAAGGCGCGATCGAGGCCAACAACGTGGTCGTAGCCACCGGACCTTTCCAACGCCCCATCATCCCGGCTGTGGTTCCTGAAGATGCAGGGCCCCTGCAGATCCATTCCAGCGCCTACCGCAATCCCGGTCAGTTGCCCGAGGGTGCGGTGCTGGTGGTTGGTGCCGGGTCCTCGGGGGTGCAGATCGCGGACGAACTCCTGCGCGCGGGCAAGCGCGTCTATCTGTCGGTGGGTCCGCACGATCGTCCTCCGCGCGCCTATCGCCAGCGTGACTTCTGCTGGTGGCTGGGTGTGCTCGGCAAGTGGGATGCCCAAACGCCAGGGCCGGGCACGGAACATGTCACCATTTCGGTGAGCGGTGCGCGCGGCGGCCATACGGTCGACTTCCGGCGCCTTGCCGCGCAGGGGATGACGCTCGTCGGCCTGACCGAATCGTACAAGGACGGTGTCCTGACCTTTGCGTCGGATCTTGCCGAAAACCTTGCGCGCGGCGATGCCAACTACATGTCGCTGCTGGACGAAGCCGACGCCTATGTTGCCCGCAACGGCCTGGATCTTCCCGAAGAGCCCGATGCCCGCAAGATCGAAGCGGATCCGCCATGTGTGACCGATCCCATTCGTGAGTTGAGCCTGGCCGAAGCCGGAATAACCTCGATCATCTGGGCGACGGGCTTTGCCGTTGATTACAGCTGGCTGAAAATCGACGCGTTCGACGAAAAGGGCAAGCCGAGGCATCAGCGCGGTGTTTCGGTCGAGCCGGGGATCTATTTCCTTGGACTGCCGTGGCAATCGCGAAGGGGATCCAGCTTCATCTGGGGCGTCTGGCACGACGCCAGGTACCTGGCGGACCAGATTGCCACCCAGCGCAAGTATCTGGAGTATCATGAGTCCGCGAGACACAAGAGCCAACGTTGACGGCAGTTGAAGGACGGCGTCTGTGAGCTTCCGGCAATCCGGCACGGCTCGCATCGCGGCCGTCCTTCGGCCTCAAGACGCTTCGAGATGGAGACCAAGATGGCACACACCCGAATTCGCAAGTTCAACACGAAAGACACGTATCCGGAGCAGAATCTCGACAACGACCTTTGCCAGGCGGTCGTCACCCAGGGCGGCAAGATCGTCTGGCTGCGCGGCCAGTGCCCGCAGAACCTGGACGACGCGGCGAACATCGACAGCCACGACCCGGTCGAACAGACCCACAAGGTCATGCAGAACATCAAGCAGCTGATCGAAGAAGCCGGCGGCCGCATGGAGCATCTGGTGAAGGTGGTGGTCTATCTCACCGATGTGCGCCACCGCGAGGCCGTCTACCGCACGATGGGCGAATACATCAAAGACGTACATCCGGTGTCGACCGGGCTCGTCGTTCAGGCGCTGGCACGGCCGGAGTGGCTGGTCGAGATCGACGGCACCGCAGTGATCCCGGAGTGATCCCATGACCTTTTCACTCGTTGCCCGCTGCCACGAAACCGGCATGTTCGGCGTCGCCATCTCCTCTTCCTCCCCGGCCGTTGCCGCGCGCTGCTCCTATGCCCGCGCCGGCGTCGGCGCGGTGGCATCGCAGAACGTGACGGATCCGACCCTGGGGCCGCTGGCGCTCGATCTGATGGAAGAGGGCATGAGCGCCGAAGAGACCATAACCGAGGTGAAGAAGCGGGGCAGGTTCATCGCCTACCGGCAGGTGCTCGCGGTCGACCGCGCGGGGCGTACGGCCATTCATTCCGGTCCGAACTCCCTTGGCATCTGGACCCAGGCGCAGGCGGAGAATGTCGCCTCGGGGGGAAACCTGCTCGCCAATGACGGCGTGCCGCAGGCGATCGTCGACGGATTTCTCGCCTCTTCGGGCCATCTGGGCGATCGCCTGATCGCCGCGATGCGAGCCGGTCTGGCGGCCGGCGGCGAGGCCGGCCCGGTGCATTCGGCGGGGCTCAAACTCGTCGACAAGGTCAGTTGGCCTGTCGCCGATCTGCGCTGCGACTGGACGGAAGAGTGCCCGATCGAGGCCGTCGCCACCGCGTGGGATATCTATAAGCCGCAACTGGACGCCTACATCCAGCGTGCCCTCGATCCGCGCGAAGCCCCCTCCTACGGCGTCCCTGGAGACCAGTGACACGGGGGCGGAACGCCATCCCGGATTACATCTTCAGGATCGAAAAGCGCTGAACATGTCCGCACGGACGTGATCCGGATGCCGCAAACCGGTGATGCTCATAGATAGAGGCTCTTGGCCGCCCTGGACGACAACAGCTCCCGTGCCGGCCCTTCCTGCGCCACCCTGCCCTTGACCAGGACATAGCCGCGGTCGGCGATGCTGAGCCCCATCTCGGCGTTCTGCTCGATCAAAAGCACAGTCGTTCCGCGGCGGTGGATCTCCTGCGTGGTTTCGAAATACTCGCCGATCAGCCTGGGCGACAGGCCCAGCGACGGCTCGTCCATCACCACGAGCTTCGGCTCGCCGATCAGCGCCCGCGCCAGCGCGACCATGGCCTGCTCACCACCCGACAACGTGCCCGCAACCTGGCGCAGCCGCTCGCGAATGCGTGGAAACAGGTCCGACATCTTATCGAGCTGGACCTCGAAATTCAGGTCACGGCCGGCGACGGCATCGTAGCCGAGGCGCAGGTTCTCGATGACGGTCAAGCTTGGAAACAGACGCCGCCCCTCCGGGACGAGGCCGACGCCGAGCGCGGCCAGGTTCTCCGTGCCCAGCACGGCAATATCCTTGCCCATCACCTCGACCTTGCCGCGCTGCGCACGCACCACGCCGCACACGGTCATGAAGGTGGTGGTCTTGCCGGCGCCGTTCGGCCCGAGCAGGCACACCAGTTCGCCGGCACGCACGCTCATCGTCACGTTGCGCAGCATCGGCACCGTTCCATAGGCGGTGTCCACGTCCTTCAGCTCAAGCATGGGTCGCCGCCTTTCCCAGATAGGCTTCCTGCACGCGCGGATCGGCGCGAACCGCCGCGAAGCCACCTTCGGCGATAAGGCTGCCGTAATCGACACACATGACACGCTCGGGGAAGGCTTCCACGACCCGCATGTCGTGCTCGATCAGGATCACCGACAGCTCCGGATGTTCCGAGCGCAGCCGCGCGATGTCGGCCACCAGCGCATCCGTCTCGGTGTCGTCCATGCCGACCGAAGGCTCGTCGAGCAGGAGCAGCTTGGGCTGGGAGGCGAGCGCGCGGGCGATCTCCAGCCGGCGCCGGTCGGCCTGCGCCAGGGTACCCGCCGGGCGGTAGCGCTGCTCATAGAGATCGCCGGAACCGAGGCGCAGAAGCGTCTCCGCCTTCTCGACGCAGGCCGCCATTTCGCGCCGCGAGGCGCCGGGGCGGAAGAGCGCTTTCAGAACGCCGGTCTTCGTGCGCGTGTGCATGCCGATGATGACGTTGTCGAGCACGCTGAGGTCGGAGAACAGGCGCGACGCCTGGAAGGTGCGGGCGATCCCCCGCTGCACCACTTCGTAGGTCGGCTTTCCGGTGATATCGGCACCGTCGAACGTCACCCGCCCCGACGTCGGCTTGTAGACACCGGTCACGACGTTGAACAATGTCGACTTTCCGGCACCGTTCGGCCCGATCACCGCCAGCACCGAGCCCTTTTCGATGGAGAAGGTGACGTCGTCCAGCGCCACCAGCCCGCCGAAGCGCATGGTCACGTTCTTGATGTCGAGAAGCACGCTCACCGACGGCCTCCATAATGGCGCAGGCGTTGCGGGAACAGGCCCTGCGGGCGGATCATGAGGAAGCCGATAACCACGACGCCGAAGAACAACAGACGATAATCGGAGAAGGCGCGCAGCTTCTCCGGCAGGATGGTCAGCAGGAACGCCCCGACGATCACCCCGAAGATGTTGTCCATGCCTCCGACGATGACCATGGTCATGATGGTGACGGAGACCAGGAAGGTGAAGTTGTCGGGAGAGATGTAGGAGACGTAGAAGGCGTAGACCGTGCCGGCAAAGGCCGCAAGGAAGGCGTCGACGGCAAAGGCCAGTACCTTGTACCAGGCAACGTTGATGCCTTGTGCCTTGGCTGCGATCTCGTCGGCGCGCAATGCATTCCAGGCGAGACCGATGCGCGAGCCGTGGAGACGCTGCGCGGTCACGATGGCCAGCACCACCAGCGCAGCCGCCAGATAGTAGAAATTTGCCTGGCTCGGAAGCGTCCAGCCGAACACCTGCAGCGGGCTGGCGAAGGAATGGCCGAACAGGCTGGGCGCGGGAATGCCGACCAGGCCGTTGGGGCCGCCGGTCCACTCGAAATTGTTGAGCAGTTGGTGCACGACCACGCCGAAGGCGATGGTGACGAGCGCCAGATAGGTGTCGCGCGTGCGCATCGACGGGACGCCGATGATGAAGCCGAACAGCGTCGCGGCAAGCGCGGCTATCGGCAATGTCAGCCAGAAGCTTATGCCGAAATTGAGCGCCAGCAGGGCCGAAACATAGGCGCCGATTCCGTAGGAGGCGCCAGTGGCGAAGTTCGGGATGTTGGCGCTGCCGAGCTGGAAGTTGAGAGCCAGCGCCAGCACCGCATAGAGCTGCGCCACGATCAAGAGATGCAACATGTAGGTATTGGAGCCCACCAGGAACGGGAAGCCCAGCACGATGACGGCCGCCGTCGCCATGGTGACCAGCGGCACGCGCGCCAGGCTTGCCGTGACGAAGTCGCCTACCCACGGAAACCGTTCCAGCAGGTAGAAACCCAGGCCGAGCAGGGCCAGGAGCCCCGCCACGTGCCAGGTCCCTTCGGCCTTGAGTATCGCATAGAGAAGGGCCGCGCCGCACAGCTGAGAGAGGATAGCCAAAGCGGCCGCCGTTGCGGTTCGCGGCGCGGGGGACGAGGTCGAACCTCCCATTTCTACACCTTCTCCATGGTGGTCCGACCGAGCAGCCCGGCGGGGCGGAAGACGAGCACGACGATGACGAGGACGAAAACGAAGACCAGCCGATAGGATGCGCCGTCCTCTACGAAGGTTTGGGCCAGTACCTCGATGCCGGCGATGACGAGACCGCCGATGATGGCGCCCGGCATCGAGCCCAGCCCGCCGATGACCGCGGCCGAGAAGCCGAGCAAACCGGCCATCACGCCGAAATCGAAGCGGGTGACGCCGGCATAGCTTGCGAAAAGCAGGCCCGCGATCGCGCCGATCGACGAGGCAATGAAGAAGGTCGCCTGAAAAACGCGATGATCGCGTATACCCATCATGCGCGCCACCAGGCGGTCCTCGGACGCGGCGCGGATGCGCAGGCCGAGCGGGGTCATGCGCAGGAAGACGAACAACAGCGCTACCAGCAGCGCCGTGGTCCCGACCACCAACAGCACGAACCAGTTCACCGGCACCCCGGCAATATCGAACGCCACACCTGACACCAGGCGTGGAAAGGCGTGTGGATTGGAGCCTTGCGGATAGAGGTGGCGGATGAGCTCGCGGATGACGATGCCGAGCGCCACGGTTGCCACCAGCGCCATCATCGCCGGCGCATCGCGAAAGCGGCGGATGACCACCCTGTCGAGCACCACACCGATCATACCGACGGCCAGCACGGCCGCAATCACCGCCAGCACCAGCCAGGCCGGCGCGAACGCCCCGAAGCTCGCGGCAAGGATCTGCGCCGCCGCCAGGGCGATGAAAGGCGCCGTCATCGCCACATCGCCGTGGGAGAAATGAATGACGTTGAGAATGCCGAATATCAGACTGAACCCTATGGCGAGCAGGGCGTAGATCGAGCCAAGGGTAATCCAGTTCACCGATTGCTGGATAAGCAGTTCCGCCATCCGGTCCATCTTCTTGTTGTGGAGGCAGGAGAGTTACCAGCGACCTCCGCGAGCGCACATAATGAATCTCCGAAGTCACGGATAGCAAATTCCGAATTTCTCGCACGCCCCCAGGGGAATAAGGTCATCCTGACCGGCGATAACGACCGGCGCACCGCATTCGGTGCGGCAGACAATCCTTTGAGGTGGAACCATGCAAACCAGGCGAAAGGCGCTCAAGAGCGTATCCTCCATCATTGCCGGCTCTGTGTTCGCCCTGGCACTGGGTGTAGCCCAGGCCCAGGCCGACCAGATCAAGCTCGGCTTCATCGGCCCGTTGTCGGGCGGCAACGCCCAGCAGGGTCTCGGTGCGCGCAACGGCTTCCTGCTGGCCATCGAGCAGGCCAATGCGGAAGGCTATCCGCATGAGGTCGAGGCCGTGGTCCTTGACGATGCTTCCGACCCGAGCGTCGGCGTGTCGGCGGCCCAGAAGCTGGTGAACGATCCGGCGGTCGTGGCCGCGACCGGGCACTGGAACAGCCCCGTGGCGCTGGCGACGATTCCCATCTTCAACCGCGCCCAGATGCCCTTCATCGTCTGGGGCGCGATCAGTCCCAAGATCACCGAGCAGAACCTTCCCAACGTCACGCGCGTCACGCCCACGCTCGTGAATGAAAACAAGCCGCTTGCCGACGCCATCATCGAGGAAGGCAAGGTCAAGAAGATCGCGATCATCTCCGACACCACGGACTATGGCGTGGCCAACACCAAATGGTTCACCGAATTCTTCACCGCCGCCGGCGGTGAGATCGTCTCGTCCGACGCCGCGGCCGTCGGCACGACGGACTTCCGCGCGATGCTGACGACCGCCAAGGCGGCTTCGCCCGATGCGATCTACTTCGGCGGCGTGGTGACGGAAGCCGCACTCGTGCGCAGCCAGATGGCGGACCTCGGCATGGGCTCGTTGCCGATGTACGGCATTTCGGGAATCTACGACCCGAAATTCATCGAGATCGCCGGCGCGGCTGCCGAGGGCACCGTCGTGGGCACGCCGTCGGTCCAGTCGAACCCGAAGCTGGAGGCGTTCGAGGAGGCCTATGAGGCCAAAGGTTTCGCCGAGCCGGCGGGCTCCTATGCCAAATATGCCTATGAAGCCGCGCAGATCCTGCTCGCGATCATCGAGGACAAGGGCATCGAGGACAAGGCAGCGCTGAGCCAAGCGATCCGCGACATCCAGCATGAGGGCATACTCGGCGAGGTCTCCTTCGACGAGAACGGCCAGACCCAGATGGATGTGAATATCGACCTGCACGTCGTTCGCGACGGCGAATGGGTCGACATGTAAGGCAGATCGCTGCCGCGCCGCTCCCGCGCAAAACTGCGGGTCCCTTCCGCGACGTGTCCTGGCAGCTCGTCGATCATCGGTGCGATCGGATGGAAAGTGTCCGATCGCGCCGTTGGCGGGCCAACAATGCGCCAAGCTGCGCCTTTCGCCACGACGAATGATCACGCCATCAGGAGCCATCAATGAGCGAACTCGGCCACAAAGACTGGATCGCCAAGGCGTCGCAGATCCGCTTCCGCGACAAGGCGTTTATCGACGGCCGGTTCGTCGAATCAGCCTCGGGCAGGACGTTGGCCAGCATCAATCCGGCGACCGGCGAAACGCTTGCCGAAGTCGCCTCCTGCGGCGAAGAGGAAGTCAATCTCGCGGTCGCCGCCGCGCGGCGCAGCTTCGAATCGGGAGCGTGGTCACGGGCCGCGCCCGCCCATCGTAAGCAGGTGCTTCTGCGCCTTGCAGAACTGCTGCGGGAAAATTTGCATGAGCTTGCGCTCCTGGAATCGCTGGACATGGGCAAGCTGGTCAAGGATGCAGCCACCGTCGACGTGCCGGGCGCGGCTGCGATCTTTCAGTGGTATGCGGAGGCCATCGACAAGATCTATGGCGAGGTCGCGCCCACGGGCGAGGGAGATCTGGTGCTGGTGCGGCGCGAACCGCTCGGCGTTGTCGGCGCGGTAGTGCCGTGGAACTTCCCCCTCGACATGGCAACGTGGAAGTGCGCCCCCGCGCTTGCGGCGGGCAATTCCGTCGTGCTCAAGCCGGCCGAGCAGTCGCCGTTCTCGGCATTGAGGCTCGCGGAACTCGCCGTGGAAGCGGGGCTGCCCGCGGGCGTGCTCAACGTGGTCCCGGGTCTCGGCGAGACCGCCGGTCAGGCGCTTGGCCGGCACATGGAAGTGGATTGCCTGGCCTTCACCGGCTCGACGGCGGTCGGCAAGATGTTCCTGCAGTATTCGGGCCAGTCGAACATGAAGCAGGTGTGGCTGGAGACCGGCGGCAAGAGCCCCAACCTGGTGTTCGCCGACTGTACAGATCTGGATGCGGCGGCAGACATGGCCGCGCTTGGCATCTTCTTCAACCAGGGGGAGGTGTGCTCGGCCAATTCTCGGCTGCTGGTGCAGCGCGGCGTCAAGGATGCGCTGCTCGAAAAGCTGGCCGAGCGGGCAGCGGCGACCCAACCGGGAGATCCGCTCGACCCGGCTTCGAAAATGGGAGCGATGGTGGATGCCGGCCACACCGCCAATGTCATGCGCTTCGTGGAGGCGGGCAAGAAGACAGCGCGCCTTGTCGCCGGCGGGGACCGGATCACCGTCAACGGGCGGGGCAACTACGTGCAGCCCACCATATTCGACGGCGTGATGCCGGACGACGCGCTCGCTCGCGAGGAGATATTCGGTCCCGTACTGGCCGTGATCCCTTTCGACGAGGAGGAGGAGGCGGTGCGCATCGCCAACGACAGCATCTACGGGCTGGCCGCGTCGCTTTGGACGGACAGCCTGTCTCGCGCCCAGCGCGTCGCCAGCCGGCTGCGCGTCGGAACGGTGTCGGTGAACACGGTGGACGCGTTGAGCCCGATGACCCCGTTCGGCGGTTTCAAGCAGTCGGGCTTCGGCCGGGACCTTTCGCTTCATTCGTTCGACAAATACACTGCCCACAAGACGACCTGGATCAAGTATTCAAGGGAGCCGACCGCTTGATCGCGGTGCTGAAACCGGCAATATAGACTTCCATGCCGCTTCGCTTTACGCTCAGACAACTAGAATATTTCGTTGCCGTAGGCGAAGCTGGCTCGATAGCCAAGGCTGCCGAACAGGTCAACGTCTCTCCACCGTCCATCTCGGCGTCGATCGCTCAGCTCGAGGAAGAGTTCGGCATCCAGCTCTTCGTTCGCAAGCATTCGCACGGCCTGTCGCTCACGGCCGGCGGACGTGTGTTCTTCAAGGAAGCCGCGCGCTTGCTCGGCGATGCGGACGCACTTCACGATATCGCCGGCGACATCGCCGAAAAGGTACGGGGCCCGCTGGCGATAGGCTGTCTGCTCACCTTTGCACAGATCGTCCTTCCCGCGCTGCGCCGAAAGTTCGAGGACACCTATCCGGAGGTACGTGTCAGGCAGGTGGAGCGCAATCAGGGCCAATTGCTCGAGATGCTGCAACGCGGCGAGATCGATGCGGCGCTCACCTATGATCTGGAACTGTCGCATGACATCATGTTCGAGCCGCTGATGCAGTTGCCGGCCTATGTCATGCTGCCAGGGGGGCACCGGCTGGCACTGCAGAAGGGGATTACTCCCGAAGAGCTTGTCGAGGAACCGATGGTTCTGCTCGACCTGCCCTACAGCCGCGAATATTTCCTTTCGGCATTTCAAATGAGGGGCTTGAGGCCCAGCATCGCCGAACGCACCGGAGACATAGCGGTGATGCGCTCCATGGTCGGGAACGGTTTCGGCTACGGCATCGCCAACATGCGGCCGCTCAACACCATGTCGCCTGACGGCAAACCGCTGGTATTCGTGTCGCTGGAGAGCGATTTGAGGCCGCTCACCATGGGCGTTGCGATGCCCAACGCCGAGCACCGCACGCAGACGGTGCAGGCGTTCCTCGATCACTGCCGTCGCTTCGTCCTCGAGCAAGGTGTCTTCGGTACAGAACGCGTCGTCAGATGAATCGTGAATGTCCGGCCGATGAACGGTTTCGCGCCCGACGAAAAGCCGCTGCTTTCCCTCGCCCGGTGAGGGCGTGAACTCTAATCGGCCACCGGCTCGCAAGCGGCTTTACGAGGCCTTCAGAGTCCATGCGCACAAGGCGCGGAAATCGCGCGGAGATTAGGCTGCGCCGAAGCGGAGCTTTCGCAATCACGACTTTCCTTCGGCCCCACGCTTCCTATGCTGGCGGAGCATTGGAAGGGAGGCTGGATTGCGCGATCCTCGATACGATGTTCTGTTCGAACCGATGCAGATCGGCCCGGTGACGGCCAAGAACCGGTTCTACCAGGTGCCGCATTGCAACGGTGGCGGATACCGCGATCCTTCGGCCGCTGCCGAGATGCGCGGCATCAAGGCCGAGGGCGGCTGGGGTGTCATCTTCACCGAACAGTGCGAGATGCATCATACGTCCGAGATCACGCCGTTCATCGAGTTGCGGTTGTGGGAGGACAAGGACATTCCCCAGTTGCGCCGCATGTCCGAGAAGATGAAAGCGCATGGGGCGCTGGCCGGGATCCAGCTCGCCTATTCAGGCATCAACGGCCCCAACCTCTACACGAAAGAGGTGCCTTTGGCGCCGTCGGCCCTGCCCATCCGCACCTTCACCAACGACCCGGTGCAGGCGCGGGCGCTGTCCAGATCGGACATCCGCGACCTGCGCCGCTGGTTCGTGAATGCGGCCGAGCGGTCGAAGACCGCGGGTTTCGACCTGATCTGCCTTTACGGCGCGCATGGGTTCGGGATCTTCCAGCATTTCCTCAGCCGCGCGACCAATCAGCGGAGCGACGAATATGGCGGCAGCCTGGAAAACCGCGCCCGCTTCGTCAACGAGGTGGTCGCCGACATCCGGGACGCGGTGGGCGACACGATGGGCATCACCCTGCGCGTCAGCCTTGACGAGACGATCGGCGAGCTTGGCTTCTCGAACGCCGAGGTGCGCGACTTCATCGAGATGAACCGCAATCTGCCTGATCTGTGGGATCTTGCGCACGGCACATGGGAGGATTGCTCCGGCCCCTCGCGCTTCAAGGAGGAAGCCGCGCAGGAACGACTCGTCCACGGCATCCGTGAACTCTCCGACAGGCCCGTCGTCGGCGTCGGGCGTTTCACCTCGCCTGATGTGATGGTGAAGATGATCAAGTCGGGCACGCTGGATTTCATCGGCTGCGCGCGCCCCTCGATCGCCGATCCGTTCCTGCCGAAGAAGGTCGAGGAAGGCCGGGTCGAGGACATCCGCGAATGCATTGGCTGCAACATCTGCATCACCGGCGACATGACGATGTCGATCAGCCGCTGCACGCAGAACCCCACCTTCATGGAGGAATGGCGCAAGGGCTGGCACCCGGAGCGCATGAACGAAAAGGGCGACAGCGACAACGTTCTTATTGTGGGGTCGGGCCCCGCGGGGCTGGAGGCCGCACGGGCGCTGGCCGAGCGTGGCTATGACGTGGCGATCGCCGAAGCCGGCACCGAGTTGGGCGGACGGGTAGCGCGGGAGCGTCGCCTGCCTGGGCTGTCTGCTTGGGGTCGGGTGCTGGAATATCGCGAATACCAGATCAGCCAGAAGCCCAATATCGAAACCTATTTCGACAGCCGGCTGAGCGCTGAAGACATAATGGAATTCGGCTTTCAGAACGTCGCCATCGCCACCGGCGCGACCTGGCGCCGTGACGGCGTTGCGCGCCAGCATGTCGTGCCGATGAAGATCGCCGAAGGCGCAACCGTCTACACCCCCGACGACCTGATGGACGGCGACGTTCCCGGCGGCGACGTGGTGATTTTCGATGACGACCATTACTATATGGGCGGTGTTCTGGCCGAGCTGCTGGTTCGGCAGGGCGCCAGGGTCACGCTGATCACGCCCTCCGCCTATGTTTCGGACTGGACCAGAAACACGCTGGAACAGGGGACGATCCACGCCCGGCTGGACGCGCTTGGCGTAGACATCGTGCTGAATCGCGGCGTCACCGAGATCGCGAGCGACCATGTCGTCAGCAACTGTGTGTATACCGGCAAGACCTGCCGGTATCCGGCGGATGCGGTGGTGATGGTGGCTTCGCGCAGCGGCAACGATCAGTTGTACCGGGACCTGCTCTCCCGGCAGGACAACTGGGCCGATGCCGGCATCAGATCGATCAGGATCTTCGGCGATGCCGAGGCTGCCGGCCCGATCGCCTGGGCGATCTACGCCGGCCACCGCTATGCCCGCGAACTGGATTGCGAGCCAAGCGGTGACGCGCTGCCCTTCCGGCGCGAGATCACCAAGTTGGCAGCCGAATGACACACCTCGTCGGGCTTTCGCCGTCATGACCAAGACAACCGCCCCGCATCCGGCCACGCTCGAACTGCTGGAACGGCTGATCTCCTTCCCCACGGTCAGCGCCGACAGCAATCTCGACCTGATCGATTTCGTCGAGCGGCATCTGACCGAGGCCGGTTTCCGGACCCACCGTCTGCCCGATCCATCCGGACGGAAGGCGGGGCTGATGGCGCGGCTGGGGAGCGACGGGCCGGGCGGCGTCATGCTGTCGGCCCATAGCGATGTGGTGCCGGTCGAGGGTCAGAACTGGATCCGCCCGCCGTTTCGGCTGACGCGCGACAGCGACAGGCTGTACGGCAGGGGCACGACGGATATGAAGGGCTATCTCGCCTCGATGCTGTCGCTGGCAATACGGGCGGCGAAAACGCCGCCTGAGCGGCCATTGATGCTGGCGATCTCCTACGACGAAGAGGTCGGCTGCGTCGGCATCCGGCAGATGCTGCCGGGATACGAGGCGCTCGGCTGGCAACCCGAACTGTGCATCGTCGGCGAGCCGACAGCAATGCGGCCGGCCATCGGCCACAAGGGCAAGATCGCGTTGCAGGCCACATGCCGCGGCACCGCCGGTCACTCCTCGCTTGCGCCGCGCTATGTCAACGCGCTGCATCTGGCCGCCGAATTCATTACGGCCCTGCGCCGGCTGCAGGATCACTATGCGCATTCGGCTGCGCGGGACCCGGGATATGACGTGCCCTATTCGACGGTGCATGCCGGGCGGATGCAGGGAGGAACCGCGCTGAACATCGTGCCTGACCATGCCCGGATCGAGTTCGAACTGCGCCACCTCCCCGGCGATACGCAGGAAGACTTCCTGACACGGCTGCGGCAGGAAACGGACCGCATCCTGCGCCCCTTCCGCGCGCAGGGCGCGGCGGCGGAGATCGCGATCGAACGCACCAATGCCTATCCCGGTTTCCAGATCGCCCCCGATCACGAGGCGGCCCGTCGCGTCGCCGTGCTGAGCGGCGCACATGAGACCATCAAGGTCGCCTATGGCACCGAGGCCGGCTATTTCGCGCAGCTCGGCATCCCTACCCTCGTCTGCGGGCCGGGCGACATGGAAGGACAGGGCCACAAACCCGACGAGTACGTCACCATGGCGCAACTCGCCAGCTGCGATCGGATGATGGACCGGCTTCTGATGCAATTGGACGCGAGCAGGTCAGCGCGGTATGCCGGATAGCGCCCCGCGTCAGGAAAAGGGTCGGCATATGGTAGAGCCGGGGAAGTCGGTACCACGGCTCGCCTGCGCGTGAGTTATGCCGGCGGCGCTCTCCATGGGGCGATATTTCGCTAATGGTTTATCCGTCACTGCCGTTCCGGAGCTTGCCGCGCAATGATGCGCCGGGCTCGCATCCGATGACCGCTCAGGCCGCGCTGATCTGGCCCAGAAAGGTTTTCGTGCGCTTGTGTCGCGGATTTGAAAAGAAGCTTTCGGGCTCGCCGGCTTCGACGATCTCGCCGGCATCCATGAACACCACCCGGTCGGCCACCTTCCGCGCAAACCCCATCTCATGGGTCACGACGACCATGGTCATTCCCTCCTGGGCGAGGTCGATCATGGTGTCGAGCACTTCCTGAACCATCTCCGGATCGAGCGCCGAGGTCGGCTCGTCGAACAGCATGACCTTCGGATTCATGCACAAGGCGCGGGCGATCGCCACGCGCTGCTGTTGGCCGCCCGATAGCTGGGCGGGATATTTGTCTGCCTGCTCGGGAATCTTGACGCGGGCGAGGTATCGGCGCGCGCTTTCTTCGGCTTCGGCGCGCGAGGCGCCGCGCACCTTCATGGGTGCAAGCATGCAGTTCTGCAGCACCGTCATGTGCGGAAAGAGATTGAACTGCTGGAAGACCATGCCGACGTCACGCCGGACCTTCTCCACGTTCTTCGGTCCCGCCGTCAGCTCGATGCCATCGACGAAGATCCTGCCGCCCTGCACCGTTTCGAGCTGATTGATACAGCGGATGAGTGTCGACTTGCCGGACCCCGACGGCCCGCAGACGACGATCCTGTCGCCGCGGGCCACCTCGAGGTTGATCTTATTCAGTGCCTGGAACTTGCCGAACCACTTGTCGACATCTTCCATGCGGATGGCGGGCGTGCCGGGGTCGGCGCTCCGAGGTGAATCCTGTCGCGTCATCACGTCATCTCCGGCATGCCGTGGCTCGGTTTCTACTGGGTCTCGCCTACGAACTCGGGCAGCGGCCCACCGACCCATTCCTCATGAAGCGCATTCAGCTCGTCGCTTTCCTTCTTACGCTGCAGGAAATCGTTGATATAGGCCATCAGTTCGTCCTGGTCGGGGCGCGTGGCGATGCCCTGGCTCTGCTTGCTCAGCGAAAACTTCATATCGTATTCGCCGGGCGCACGTTCGTTGAGCTGGGCGACGACGACGTTGGAAGCGCCCATCAGTGGCACCTGGCCAGACAGGAGCGCCTGGACCGCGCTGGCATCGTCATCGAAACGCTGGATGTTGGCGCTGTCGGGGGCAATTTCAGTGATCGCGGTGTCCTGCGTCGAAGCGCGGGCCACGGCGATGTCCTGGTTGGCCAGATCCTCCGCGTCGTTCACCTCCAGGTCTGCATCGCCATAGACGAAGATCTCGATGCCCGCATAGGGGTCGGAAAAATCGACCTGCTCGGCACGCTCGGGCGTGATGCCAAGAGAAGCGACCAGGATATCCACCTGCCCCGACAGGAGATAGGGGATGCGGTTGGGTCCCGTCACCTGCACGATGTTGAGATCCACACCCATATCCTCCGCCAGAAGCCGCGCCACCTCGGCGTCATAGCCGGCCGGCTGGCCCTGCTCATCGAGGTAGCCGAATGGCGGAAAATCCACCAGCATGCCGATATTGATGGTGCCGCGCGACTGGATCTCCTCCGGTGTCTGGGCCCCGGCGGCAATTGTGGCGAGACCGAGCGCTACAGCCGCCACGGCGGCCAGTCCGATTACCCTGTTTAAAAAACGCATGGTGTCCTCCTTCCCTTGGTGAAGCTCGTCAACGTCGAGTCGCCACAGCGAAACGCCGCTCGAGATTGCGTGCCAGCAGCGATAGCGGCCAGCACAGGATGAAATAGAGAATCGCGACCAGGCCGAAGACGGTGAAGGGCGCGAATGTGGCATTGTTGACGATCTGGCCGGCGCGCGTCAGCTCGACGAAGCCGATGATCGAAGCGAGCGAGGTGCCCTTGATCAGCTGGACCAGGAAGCCCACCGTGGGCGCCACCGAAATCTTGGCCGCCTGTGGCAGGACGACGTGGCGCATCCGGTCGTAATATTTCAGGCCGAGCGCCCAGGAGGCTTCCATTTGCCCGCCCGGCACCGCATCGATGCAGCCGCGCCATATCTCGCCCAAAAAGGCGCTTGCATGGAGCGTCAGGGCAATCGATGCGGCAATCCAGGGATCGACGGAAACGCCGAGGATGTTGAGACCGAAGAAGACGAGGAAGAGCTGCATCAGCAGCGGTGTGCCTTGGAAAAGGCGGATATAACCGAGAGCCGGATAACGTAGGATGCCGAGGCGCGAGACACGCGCTAACGCGATCAACAGGCCGCCCACCGCGCCGCCTGCGAAGGCCACCGCCGACAGCGCCAGCGTCCATTGCACTGCCAGGACGATGAACCAGAACTCGTTTATCCCGAAGCTGCGTATCATCGCTCGGTGCCTACCGTGCCAGGGGATAATTGAAGAGGGCACGCTGAACCGACGAGAACAGCGCCGAAAAGCCGAGCGAAAGGATGAGGTACATGAGGGTGATGACCAGATACACCTCGAAAGCGGCGAATGTCTGGGACTGGATCGTGTTGCCGGCCGCCGCAAGGTCGGTCGCCGAAATGACCGACACGACGCTCGATGTCAGCATCAGATAGATGAACTGGCTGGTGAGCGCCGGATAGATGGTCCGCATTGCCGGCTTCAGGACGATGTAGCGGAAAATCTGCAAGCGTGAGAGGCCGAGCGCGGTGCCGGCTTCGAGCTGCCCACGCTGGATGGATTCGATGCCTGCCCGCACGATCTCCGTCGCATAGGCGCCGACATTGACGGTCAGCGCCGTCAGGGCCGCGGTATTGGGATCAAGGCGCAGGCCAAGCCGCGGCAGCGCAAAGAAGATGAAGAATATCTGTACCAGGAAGGGCGTGTTGCGGATCAGTTCCACATAGGCATTGACCAGCCACCGCACGGGCCGCGGCCCTGCCGACTTGCCCGCCGCGCAGGGAATCGCGATCAGCGTGCCGAGGATGATGGCACCGAAGGTCAGCTCGATCGTCACCAGCGCCCCGGCCAGAAGCTGGTCGAAATTTTCGAGCACAGGCGCAAATTTGAACCGATAGTCCAGCTTGATCCTCCCTGACGCGGGCGCGAGTGCCGTAAAACCTCCGGCCCGTTAGATCGATCTAATCCCTCCTGCCGCTGGTCGTCAAGGAAGCGGCAGGTCCGATCGACGGGCGTTCGACGATGCTGGTCGGCGCGATGACCGCTTCCGCCGGCGTGTCGGGCTCCGCAATGCGGCGCAGCAGCAGCCGCGCGGCGCGCTCGCCGACACCGTGGGGATCCGTGGAAACCGAGGACAGCCCCGGCGAGACAAGATCCGCTTCCGGAACATCATCGAAGCCGAACAAAGAGACCTCCTTGCCGATTCTGACCCCGAGATCCACCAGACCCCGGTGGAGGCCAAGGCCGATCACATCGTTGAAGCAAGCTATGGCGGAAGCCGGATTTGGCAACTGGAGAAGCGCCGGCGCGAGCGCACGCGCTGCCTGCGAATTTGTCTCGCATTCGACGATGAAGGCCGGTGCCAGGCCGTTCTCCGCGAGCGCACTACGAAACCCCTCCAGCCTTGCGGCCTCGGCGGAATGGTGCCCTTCGATGCTCACGAACCCGATTTGCCTGTGCCCGAGGGCGATCAGGCGGCGCGTCGCCGCGGCCATTCCGCCGCGATAATCGATGCCGCTGTAGTCCGTCCGCGTATCGGCAACGACGCGCAGGGCCTGCACCACCGGCAGGTTCCAGTCCTGTATATTGCGGATCTGCTCTGTGGTCGTCCCCTTGGCGGGACAGATGATCAGGCCATCGACGGCGTGTTCGCGCATGCGCCTGATGAAAGCGGCCTGCTTGTGGATGTCTTCGCTCGAATTGGCCAGGATGACGACCAGCCCCGCCGCTTCGAGCACGCTTTCCATGCCGGAGAGCATGATCGAGAAGAACGGGTTGGTGAGATTCGGCACGATTGCGCCGACGGTGCGGCTGCGCGCCGCGCGCAGGCGGGCGGCGCTGAGATTATAGACATAGCCGAGTTCTTCCATGGCCTCTTCGACGATGACCCGGGTGGTCTCGCTGACCAGGGGGCTTTTTCGCACCACCAGCGAAGCCGTCGCGCGCGACACGCCCGCCTTCTGGGCGACATCGAGCAGCGTGGCCTGCTTGGCCGCCTTCCCCTTCACGCTTTCCTTTTTTCCCAAACCGCCGCTCCGGCACATTAGATCGATCCAAGATTAAAGCCCGGGTACGCGAGGGTAAAGGCAGCATTCCGTATCGGCTGAAGTCCTGACCGCCCTGCGCGGGCTGGCCGACGAAGGCATGACCCTCCTCATGCTCACCCACCGGATGAAGTTCGCCCGCGACGTGTGCAGCCGCGTCCTCTTCATGCATCAGGGCCGCGTCGATGAGGCAATCACCAGTGCTACGTGACCGGCAACGACACCAGGAAGCTTCGCGAACATCGCCTGTGGCAAGCGGGGGCCCAAGCTGTTCCGGAGCGGGTGATCGAGACATCCGCCGATCCCGGCATCGTACGGGTTTCGCTTGCGTTCGCGGCGCTCTTGCCGAAGCGGCAATCGTTCCGATTCCGCCGGCGATCGCCTTGCATCTTCTCGCAATCTTCCGCGCCGGCTCCGTCTCTCAACCGCCGACGACGCCGACATTCTGGTAGACATGCTTCAGCTCGCAGAAATCCATCAGCGCGTCGTAACCGTGCAACCGTCCGATGCCCGAACGGCGGTAGCCGCCGGTCTCGGCCTCGGCGAAGAGCTTGTTGTGGTCGTTGATCCAGACGGTGCCGTCACGCAGCGCGCGCGCAAGCCGCCAGGCGACGTCGGCGCGGTTCGTCCAGACAGAGGCCGAAAGGCCGTAGAGCGTGTTGTTGGCCTTGGCGATAGCCTCGGCCTCGTCGGCGAAGGGTTCGATCACCAGAAGGGGGCCGAAGATCTCCTCCTGCACGAAACCGGCGTTATCGTCGCGCGTGGCGACGAGCGAAGGCGACATGAAGGCGCTGCCGTCGGGGCCGGGCATGCGCTCGCCCCTGAGCACCACCTCGTCGGCCGCCTCGAAGGCGGCCTCGATCTCGCGCCACACGGCATCGCACGATCGTGCATCGATCAGCGGCCCCATCGCGGTCCCGGCGTCCATCCCGTTGCCGATGCGGATGCCGGACAGCGCTTGGGCCAGGGCGGCCTTCGCCTCCGCATAGCGGCTTTCATGGACCAGGACCCGCCGCGCGGCCGTGCATTGCTGGCCCGAGATGATTGTCGCGGCGGCGGCAAGCTTCGGTGCGATGGCTTCCATATCCGCATCGTCGAGCACGAGACAGCAGGACTTGCCGCCCAGTTCCAGCGACAGCTTCTTCATGGTCGGCGCGGCTGCCGCCATGATCCGCTGCCCCACGAGGTTCGACCCGGTGAAGCTGATCACGTCCACGTCCGGCGAGGCGACGAGCGTTTCGGCTACTTCGTGCCCGGTCTCCAGGACGAGATTCACGACGCCGGCGGGAACTTCGGGGTCGTCGATCAGCGGCGCCATGCACGCCGCAGTGAAGAGCGCGGTCTGCGGGGCCGCTTTCGTCACCGTGCTGCAGCCCACCGCCAGTGCAGGGGCCAGCGAACGGACCAGCAGCACCGCAGGCGCGTTCCACGGGACGATCAGCCCTGCCACCCCGATGGGCTCGCGCAGCATGACCGAGATCTCGCCCGGCGCCACTTCCATCGCATGGCCCGGATTGTGCCGGGTCAGACCCGCGTAGTAACGCACCTCGGAAATCGCGCCCGCCATCTCGCCCTTCGAATGGGCGAGAGGCTTGCCGTTCGTCAGCGTCAACAGCTCCGCCAGCTGCGGCAGGTCACGCTCCATCGCATCGGCCCACCGCAGCAGCGCCATCTGCCGCTCGCGCGGGGCCCGCGGCCAGAGCGTCGTGTCGAAGGCGCGGCGCGCGGCGGCGATGGCGGCCTCCGCCTCGGCCTTTCCGCCAGCCGGGAAGCGTCCCACCTCCTCGCCCGTCGCCGGGTTGATGGAGGCGGCGGGATCCCCCGCATCCGAACGCGTCTTGCCGATGGCGTGAAGGGCGGCAAAGCCGGTCATGACTCGATTACTCCCCATGTTGAAGTTCAGGGTTCTGGAGCGGCTCGTTCCCGGCCACAGGCGCGTCTTCCGGACGGCGCTGCTGCCAGAACATCAATGCGGCGAAGACCGCCAGACCGATGAGGTCCGTCAGATGCTCGGGCGTGATCAGAAGGAGCGCCGCGCCGAATGCGACGGCCCGTTCCAGCCCCGTCGAGCGGCGCAGGTGCATGCCCACGACGGTTCCCGCGATGGCATAGACTCCGATGGCGCAGCTGGTTGTCACCCAGATCACCTCATGCCAGGCACCGTTCATCACCAGCGCGGGATTGTAGGCAAAGGCGAAGGGGATCAGGAAACCCGGCAGCGTCAGCTTGAAGGCGTGCACCCCGGTGGCGGTCGCGCTGGTCCGCGCCAGCGCCGCCGCCGCGTAGGAGGCGAGCGCAACGGGTGGTGTCACGAAGCTGAGCAGCGCGAAGTAGAAGATGAAGAGATGCACCGACAGAACGTAGAGGTCGAGCTGCATCAGCGCGGGCGCCATCAGGATCGCCACCATGATATAGGCCGAGACGGTGGGCATGCCCATGCCGAGAATGATGCAGGCCACCATCACCGCGATCAGCGACAAAAGCAGCGAGCCCGAGGCCAGCGACAGGATGAAATCGGTGAACTTCAGGCCGATGCCCGTCTGCACGATGATGCCGATGATCAGGCCCGCCGTGGCACAGGGCACGGCGACGATCAGGATCGCATAGGCCGTCTGTTCCAGCCCGCGCAGCATGTCCATCGCCTTGATGCGGGTCTCCTTGCGCACGAAGCTGACGGCGATCGCGGCGAGGAAGGCGTAGATCGCCGCCATCATCAGCGACCGGCCGGAGACCATGAGATAGACCAGCACGACCAGCGGTAGGAGAAGGTGGATGCGGCGCGTGAGGCCGGTCCCGATGTCGGGAAGCTCTTTCGCGGGCAGGCCGCTGAGCCCGTCCTTCTTTGCCGTCAGGTCCACGGCGAAGAGGATGGCAAGATAGTAGAGCACCGCCGGGATCGCCGCGCCGGTAAGGATCGTCACATAGTCGAGCCCGGTCAATTCAACCATGACGAAAGCCGCGGCTCCCATGATCGGCGGCATCAGCTGCCCGCCGGTCGAAGAGGCGGCCTCGACCGCCGCGGCGAAGGTGGGCTTGTAGCCGAAGCGGCGCATCAGCGGGATGGTGAAGGTGCCGGTGCCGACCACATTCGCCACCGCCGAGCCGTTGATCGAGCCCATCAGCCCCGAGGCGATGACGGCGCTTTTGGCCGGACCGCCGCGGGTGCGGCCGGTGGCGAAGAAGGCGAGGTCGATGAAGAGCTGGCCCCCGCCCGAGAGCTCCAGGAACGTGGCGAAGAGGATGAAGTAGAAGATATAGGACACCACGGCCCCGATCGGGATGCCGAAGATGCCGTTGTTGGACAGCACCTGGATGTCGATGAAGCGCGACAGGCCGAGCCCCGAATGTCCGATCGAGGAGGGAAGGATATAGCCGAAGAACCCGTAGAGGATGAAGATCCCCGCGATGACGAAGAGCCCCCATCCCGCCACCCGGCGCGTGGCCTCCATCAGTGTCGCGATCAGGGCTGTGCCCATGATCATGTCCCACATCGTCGGCCGGTCGACGAAGGCGATCCGGGTGATGAAGCGGTCGTGGTTGGCCACGATATAGGCGGCCCAGGCGATGGTGACGGCGATCAGCAAAAGGTCGATCGCTTGCGCCAGCCGCGGACGCTCGGGCAGGTCCTTGCCGAAGACCAGGACAAGCACCGCCGCCAGGAACAATGCGTAGTGCATGTGCAGGGGAAGCGGAGCGACGAAGACCGAATAGAGCTGGAGGGCCGTGATGCCGACGGCAATGACCCGGATGGCAAGGTGAGTGGACGCGATCATGTGTGTCTCTCTCGCACGACCGATGGCGATGTGCCTTTTGGGCATTCGCCGCCGGTAAGGGGGCGGAGTGCGGTCGCCTAGAGCAACCCTGCCTCGCGGTAATAGCGTTCTGCGCCGGGGTGCAGCGGAACGTTGCCATTGCGCAGCGGGTCGGCCGCGTTTACGGGGTCGAACGAGGCTAGGCCCGGATGCGCCGCGTGCAGTGCCTCGGGGTTCTTGCACACCGCGCGGGTAATGGCATGGGCCACCGCCTCGGGCACCGAGGCATTGACGATCACCGAGGTGGGATAGCCCACGCTCGGAATATCGGCCGCAACGCCCTCGAATTCGTCCGCCGGGATCGACAGGCCGGGCTGGAGCCCGTAGTTTTCCGCGATGTAGGCCATCTGCTCCTCGCCCAATCCGATGAAGGTGACGCCACCGCCCAGCGACAGTTCCAGCACCGCCGGGTGGCGGTAGCCCACATTGTGGATCAGCATGTCGGCTTGCCCGTCGCGCATCTGCTGGATCGCCACGGGAAGGTCGATGTGGGTCACGCGCCCGCCGGCGGCGGTCACGTCCTCGTAGGTCAGCCCGTAGCTTTCCAGCGACAGCCGGGCCAGCGCCTCGCCGGCCGAGCCGCGGGCGGTGGTAACGAGGCGGATCGGCATATCGGCGGCGTCGCCGACGCTTTCGATCCCGGCATCGCGGCGCACGACGATGCCGAGCCGGTGCGGCGTGGCGATGTCGCCGATCAGTGCACGGATCTCGGTCAGCGGCTCGTCGAAGGCGATGATCCCCTTGGCGGCCCAGTTCGAGAGTGCCGAAAAGCTCAGGCCAAGCTGCGCGTCGCCGCGGTTAACGAGGATCGGATTGCCGATGCCGCCCTGATAGGCCAGCACCTCGATGCTGGAGCCCCGGGGCAAGGCGTCCTGCATCGGGCCGGACAGCGCCGTGCCGTAGACATACCAGCTCGATCCCACGTTGAAGGTGGCGAAGCTGAGGTTCACGGGTTCGGTCACCTGCGAAGTAGCCGTGCGGGTGAACGGGGTTGCCAGCGCCGGGGCCGCAAGGGTGGCCAGCGCGCCTTTCAGGAAATCACGTCTCATGTCGTCTCTCCCTCCCTTTGAGCCGTGGCCGGCCATGACCGGCCTTGGACCGTCGGGTGTCCTGCACGGCTTGTCCCGCCCGCGCCATGCGATAGGGGCGGCGTGGCTCAGTCCAGCCAGCCCTGTTCGCGATAGAACCGCTCGGCGCCTGGATGCAGCGGCACGCCGCCATTGCGCAGGGGCTCGCCCGCAACTTCAGGATCGAAGTCGGCGAGGCTCGCGTGGGCCGCACGGATCGTATCGGCATTTTCGACGATGGCGCGGGTGATCGCATAGGCCACGTCGTCCGGCATTTCGGCGTTCACGATGACACCGGTGGGATAGCCGACCGACGGCACGTCCTCGGTGACGCCCTCGAACTCGCCGGGGCTGATCGCGAGGCCCGGCTGGAGCCCGTATTCCTCGGCCAACGTGTTCATCTCTCCTTCGCCGAGCGCAATGAAGGTCACGTCGCCGCCGAGGGCCAGTTCCATCACGTCGGGCTGACGATAGCCGATGTTGTGGATGAACATGTCGGCCTGTCCGTCGCGCATCTGCTGGATCGCAACCGGCAGATCCACGTGGGTCACACGACCGCCCGCGGCCTCGATGTCGGAATAGTCCAGCCCATAGGCGTCGAGCGCCATCCGCGCCAGAGCCTCGCCCGCGCCGCCGCGCTGCACCGTGACAAGGCGGGTCGGCACCTCGGCCACGTCATCGAGGCTATCGATGCCGGCGTCGGTGCGCACGACGATGCCGAGGCGGTGCGGGTTGTTCAGGCCGCCGACCAGCGCGCGGACGTTCTCATGCGGCTCGTCGAAAACCACGGTGCCCTTGTAGGCCCAGTTCGACAGGGCCGAAAAGCTCAGGCCCATGTCGGCCTCGCCCCGGTTCACGAGGATCGGGTTGCCGACGCCGCCCTGGTAAGGCAGCACCTCGACGGTGGAGCCCTCGGAGAGCGCACCCTGCGCCACGCCGGCGATTGCTGTCGCGTAGATGTACCAGCTGCCGCCCACGTTGAACGACGCCATGGTGAGGTTTACCGGCTCGTCCTGCGCCGCCGCGGGCAGGGTCACCAGTGAAGCCGCTGCCGCGACGGTCCCGGCGATGATGGAATGAATGGTGGCTTTCATGTTTCCTCCTCCTTCTGTCGCCGACAAATCCGGCCGCGTCGGCAGGCGGCCCGGCCGCCGTCAGGCCCGCCGATAGGCGGAGCCGGTGATTGGCGGATGTTCCCGAATGAATTCTTCATTGACCTCGACACCCAGCCCGGGTGCTTCGGTGGCGCGGAAGGTTCCGTCCGCGCCGATGACGGGCGCCCCGCTGACGAGGTCGTCGCGAAGCGGGTTGTAGCGCGAGACGTCGGCCTCCAGAAAGCCGCCGTTTTCGACCGCGCTGAGCAGATGCAGCGTGGCCGCGGCGTTGAGCGCGGACATCGAGGCGTGGGGGTGCACGATCAGCCCATTGGCCAGCGCCAAGCCCGCGATGCGCAGGCACTCGGTGAGCCCGCCCGCCTTCGACAGGTCGGGCTGTATCTCGCAGACGGCGCCGTCTTCGATAAGGCGGCGGAATTCCTGCCGGGTGAAGAGGTTCTCTCCCGCCGCCAGCGGCACCGTCGCCAGCGCCGCCGCATCGCGGTAGAGCCGCGATTCCTGAGGCATGAAGGGTTCTTCCAACCAGCCGACGGCACATTCGCCGAGCATGGGCATGATCCGCCGCACGTCGTCCATGCGGTAGAGCGAATTCGCATCGGCCAGGATGGTGATATCAGGGCCAAGCGCCTCGCGCAGGGCGCGCAGGCGCCCGGCATCCCGCGCCACATCCTGCCCGATGCGTTGCTTGACCGCGCGGTAGCCCTCCGCGACGAGACCTCTCGCCTCTTCGACCAGCGCCGCAGGCTCCTCCCAGCACAGGGCGAGGCCGCCCGCATAGGCCACGACCGGTTTCGGCGCCCCGCCGAGAAGGCGGCAGAGTGGCCAGTTGACTGCTTTAGCCCGAAGGTCCCACAGCGCAATGTCGATGCCGCTGATCGCCAACGCGGCGGCGGCACCGCTGCCCTGTGTCAGTTGCGCGGCCCGCGCCATGCGGGCGTTCAACGCGACCGCGTCGCAGGCG